>JAYUJS010000255.1:0-8765 GCA_043765095.1 Ferruginibacter sp. | reverse complement strand
AAAAATAACCGATATTAAAAACTAATAAACTTTAAAAAATGAAAAAAATTACCTTAGTATCATTTATTTTTGTGACAATGATTTCTATTATTTCTTGCAAGTCAAAAAAGAAAGAAGAAGTAAAAAAACAAGAAATAGAAACGCTTACTACTAATACTAACATTCAGCCTACAGATAATAATGTAAAAACTGAAACCGTAGCAAAAACATTTACCATAATAGTAGCTCCAGGTACGCCCGACACTGTATCTATTGGGAAAAAAAAAGCTGCATTTATAAAAATTATAGATTTAAAAGCCGAGGAAATATTAGACAGCGAAGGTAAAGCAACAGGAACAACACTTTCTTACAAAATAGTATTAACAAATAAAAACCCTATCGGAAAAGATAAAGTATATTTTGAAACATCTAATTTTAGATTAGAGTTAGATAACGGAACGAAAGTTTCTCCAAAATCTGTTTTTATTGCTGCAGAGCCGGAGGCAACAGAAACTTCAAAAGATGATTTTTTTACAATACCGTTAGGAGTAAAACCAACCGCTTTAATTTTGTTTTACGAAGATGTAAAAGCAACGGTAAAATTACAAATGAATTAAAATAAAACTTTATTAGATTTAATGCATACTTACAAAAAATTATCACAACAATTTGAACAAAGATTTAATGAAAGACATTTTCCTACAAATGTGTCTACATTATACGATGCTGCAGAACATATTTTAAGCATTAAAGGAAAAAGGATAAGACCTATTTGCGTTTTTCTTGCCAATGAATTATTTGAACCATTCAATGACGATGCTTACCATGCAGCTGCAGCTATTGAATTATTTCACAATTTTAGTTTGATACACGATGACATAATGGATAAAGCTCCATTGCGACGGGGTACTGAAACAGTTCATCAAAAATATGGAGAAAATACTGCCTTGCTTGCAGGCGATGTAATGTTTGTAAAAGCTTATGAAAACTTGAGTAAAGTATCTTCAAAATATCTTCATAGATGTATAGATGTATTTAATAAAACTGCAAGAGAAGTATGTGAAGGGCAGCAGATGGATATGGATTTTGAAAAAACGGACATGGTAAGTTTTGATGATTATGTAAATATGATAACGTTAAAAACGAGTGTACTTGTGGCTTCAAGCTTGCAGATAGGTTCTGTGCTTGGCGGCGCAGGGTTAGGCAATCAAAATCATTTGTATGAGTTTGGTAAAAACCTTGGCATAGCTTTTCAGGTGCAAGATGATTATTTAGATGCATTTGGCGATGCTGCAAAAACTGGTAAACAACAAGGCGGTGATATTATAGCCAACAAAAAAACTTTTTTAATGATACATGCACGGGAGTTTTGTACACTCGAAGCCAATGCTGAATTAGATGCACTTATAAAAAATAATCCTACAGATAAAGTAGAAAAAGTTTTACAAATTTTTAGAGATTGTAAAGCTGATGAATGGGCTACAGAACTAAAAGAAAAATACTACAATATTGCCCTAAAACATTTAGATGAAGTGGCCGTGCTTAATGATAGAAAATCATTGCTAAGACAGCTGGCTAGCGATTTAATGATGAGGGAGAAGTAGTGGAATTTTATATTTATTGATTTTATATTTTTTATAGAAGCACAAACATTCTGCTATTTTTATAAAATATAAAGTTTTGATGACTGGCGCTTTAGCTCAGGAGTGGAAGATCCAAGATTTTTTCTTCACCATAATCCAAAGTTATTTTTCAAATGTTTTGATGTGGGTAAAATATCTTTTGTTCATATTTGTTTAAGATCAATTTTTTTACATATCCACCAACTTATTTTTCGACAAATTTTATATTGTGATTTGCTTTAAAAATTTTACTAATTTAGTTCTCTCAAAATATATCTCGTTATATATAACTGTTGTGAATTTATAAAAGTAACTAACTTTTATAAATAATACAAACGTATAAATACCAAATCTTTAAATATCTCCCCACAAAAAAGCCAAACAAAATGCTTGGCTTTTTAGAAATAAAAATATATTTACAATCCTCCAAACTCCTTAAACAAATTCACCTTATTATCCTCAATCAAGCTTTGGTATAGTTTCCATTTACCACTAAAAAATTTATTTATTTTACTTATTGCTTCTGCTATTTTGCCTTCTGCTTTTTTTACTAATAACTCATCGCTACTAGTTGGCTTTACCATTTTGCCATTAATATTTTCTAATGCTTCATCAAAAGCAGTAAGTACTGTTTCTTGTGGTAGTTGGCCATACCCTTGGCGTTCTATTTTTTTGCCTTTTATAAAATCATTTATATTTTTTATTTCATCTTGTAATTTTTTGCTTTGCTTGCGTATGCTATCTGCCATGGTAGTTTCTATGTCTTTAAGCTGGGCTTCATATTTTTTTGTTATGTCTTCTGCATCGGTTAGTTGGTCCATACCAATTGTAAGTTTTTCTCCAGTTTTTCTTAAGTTTTTTGTTAATGCTCTTTGAGCCTTTTGGATATCAGTATCTTCTGCTTTTCGTGGGTCTTGCTTTATGGTTATATAACTTGAGTCTGTTTCTTTATTAAAATTTATTACAACTTTATATTTGCCAGGCAATACAGCATCACCGCTCGGTTCATCATCAGTTGGTTTTGGTTTTTTAGAACCTGGATATCTAAAGCCCTTTTCATCCATACTCCATACTTTTTTATTAAAACCAGTATCAGCAGCCCAGTTTAAAGTACGTTTAAGTTCATTTTGAGCATCATAAATTCTTACAATTGCGGTATCTAATTTCTCCTTCTTTTTATTGGTTATTGCAGTATCTACAGGATTTATAATGGTTGTATCTTTTGGCATTACATTGGCATAAAAATTTATAGTTGCACCTCTCTTTTTATTTTCAGCATCCCACACGCCCCAGGTACTCCACTCATAACCGGGCTGGTTTTTGTAGGTTACTTTGTATGCATCATTGTTTTCAAAAGCTACAATATTCTTTTTTAATATTCCTTTTTGCGCAGCTAGTTTTCTTAGTGGGCGTATATCATCTAATACATACATTGCTCTGCCAAAAGTAGCTATGCACAAGTCTGCTTCACGCTCTTGTATGGCAAGGTCGTAGGTACTTACGCTAGGGTAGCCATTTTTAAATTGTTGAAATGTAGTAGCTCCATCAAAGCTTATCCACAAGCCTTGTTCTGTGCCTATAAAAATTAAATTGGGTTCAGCAGGGTCTTGTATCATACACAATGCATAGCCTTTTGTATTTTTATTTTGCAATATATTTACCCAATTATTTCCGTAGTCAGTAGTTTTAAAAACCATGGCTGCAAAATTTCCCCTGCGGTAATCATTGGCTATAACATAAGCCTCTCCTACATTATAGCGGCTTGCTCTTACTTGGGGTAGCCAGCATCCTTTTGCAAGCCCTGTTATTTTGCTTGTTACATTGCTCCATGTTTTGCCAGCATCTTTTGTTAATTGTACTTGCCCATCATCTGTTGTTACCCATAATATTTCTTTGTTTAATTTGCTTGGTTCTATGGCTAAAATAGTACAATGGTTTTCTGCACCAGTAATATCTATACTTATACCACCGTTTTTACTTTGGTCTATTTTTGCTGAATCATTTGTGGTAAGGTCCGGGCTTATTGTTGTCCAACTTGCACCTTTGTTGGTACTCTTGTGTACAAATTGGCTGCCATAGTAAATCGTATTTTTATCAAATGCATCTTGCGCTATAGCCGCATTCCAGTTAAAACGCATCCTGTCTTTATTTACTGTATTTACTACACTTGTTGGGCGTATTTGCCAGCTTTCACCATTGGTAATATTGTATCTGCCTACATGGCCACCTTGGCTCATGGCATATATCCAACTAGCATCATCAGGGTCTGGCATTACATCAAAACCATCCCCACCCCATAAGCTTTCCCAATAATAATTTTTTAATCCAGCATCTGTCCATGTGTATGCAGGGCCACGCCAGCTGCCATTATCTTGCATGCCACCCATTACATTGTACGGTATTTCATTGTCTACATTTATATGGTAAAATTGCCCCACAGGAAGTTTCTCATCAAACTGCCAATTTTTTCCTTTGTCTCTTGTAATGCCTATGCCGCCATCGTTTCCATCTATAATATAATTGGGGTCTTGTGGGTGTATCCAAAATGCATGGTGGTCTGGGTGTATGCCATTGTAAGGTATTACGGTTTTAAAAGTTTTACCGCCATCTTCACTCATACTCACAATTTGATTTATCAACCAAAGTCTATTTTCATTTTTTGGGTCTGCAATAATATCTTGAAAATAAAAACTCCTATTAGCCGTATAAGCAGGGTCGTCATTTACTTTTTCCCATTTGCTTCCACCATCTTCACTTTTGTATAAAGCACTTTTGGTACTTTCTATTAAAGCATATATTCTATTCGGCATGTCATGGCAGAGAGTAATACCAATTCTTCCATAATTTCCCGTAGGCAAGCCACCTTCACCATTTAATTTTTTCCAAGTTTTACCTGCATCCATCGTTATGTACAAGCCACTTCCTTTGCCACCACTATTCAAGCTCCATGGTGTGCGACTGTGCTGCCACATAGCTGCAAAAAGTTTGTTTGGATTTTTACTATCCATTATCATATCTGCTACACCGCTTGTATCGTTTGTATATAAAATTTTATTCCAAGTTTCGCCTCCATCAATAGTTTTAAAAACGCCACGCTCTGGGTGTATACCATAAGGATTGCCAATTGCAGCAGCATATACTACATTGGGGTTTGTTGGGTCTATTATTACTCTATGAATATTTTTTGTTTTTTCAAGCCCCATGCATTTCCATGTTTTGCCAGCATCTATACTTTTGTATATACCTTCGCCTATGCTTACACTATTGCGTGGGTTGCCCTCGCCTGTGCCCACCCATACGATACTTGGGTTGCTTTGGCATACAGTTATGCTGCCAATATTTTGAATGGGTTGTTCATCAAAAATTGGAGTCCAATTATTACCTGCATTTACTGTTTTCCATACGCCACCACTTGCAGCACCAAGGTAAATTGTATTTGGGTCACTGTGCAATGCATCTATAGTTGTAATGCGCCCACTCATACCACTTGGGCCTATGGAACGGGGTTTCATGGTTTTAAATTGTTTAAATAGGTCTACTGTTTGTGCAATACAATTTGAAGTAGTAAATAGCAAAAAAAGGGAAAAAACTCTTATCATTTTTATATAATTTGTTAATAAAATTAGTAAATTTTGATGATACTATTTTTGAATTTAAATTAGGCAAAATATTAAATTTGTTTACTTTGAGAAATATTTTTTTTTAAAAACTTGAAATCGTTTATTTAAATCGAAAATACTTTTTGCCGTTTGCATATTTATTTTTAAAAATTTATTTTATTAACCCAACCTTTGAGCAAAATACATTGTCAATAAAAATGAAACACATTTTATGAAAATACCTAAAACATTTTTTTTCTTAATAATTATAAACTTTTGTGCTACTACTTGTAATGCACAGCAATTTAAAGAGAGAGTATATTTAAAAGATAGTATTACTTTTTATGAAGGATATATTATAGAACAAGCACCTGCTAAATATGTAAAAATATATCGGCTAAAAGAAAAGGATACTATTACAACACAGCTTACAGATGTATTAAGAATAACTAAAATGTATACTTTAGATACATTTGTTAAAGCTAAACCAACAGTTAAATTAATAAAACCAAGGTACACCAAAGTAGCTTTTGTAGAACTATTGGGCGCAGCAGGGTTATTCTCTGTAAACTACGATATGCGCACTGCAAAGGGTAAGCGAGATGGTTGGGGGTTTAGATTTGGGCTTGAAAGAATAACTACAAACAGTACAGATACAACCGGAGGCATTACGGAAACAAATGAGATTAAATTTACTGCTATACCAATTGTGTTAAATTACTTGTTTGGTAAAAGAAAAAGTTTTTTAGAGCTTGGTGTTGGTGCTACTTATTTTAAATTTAATGGAAAAACTACTGGGGTGGCATCTGTAGAAACATATCAATTAGAAATATTTAAAGAAAAGTTTGGTTACATATTTGGTACTTTTAATATTGGGTATAGGCATGTGCCTTACAAAGGAGGGTTTATGTATAGAATTGCATTTACTCCATTACTTATTTCAGATGTTTTTGTACCTTTTTTTGGCTTTGGTTTTGGTTATCATTTTAAATAAAGTATGGAACAGTTATTAGAAAATTTTATAGAAGGTTGCAAATTAGGCAATGCTGCACACCAGCAGCAATTGTATAGATATTGCTTTCAGCCAATGATGAAAGTGTGCCAGCGCTATCACAAAAATATGGACGATGCAGCTTCTAGCTATAATACTGCTATGCATAATGTGCTTACAAAAATAAACCAATACGAAAATAAAGGTGCTTTTATGGGCTGGGTACAAAGGATAATGGTGAATACTTGCCTTAACGATTTAAAGGCTAGTGTTCGATTTGAAACAAAAGAAATATCAGATAGAGAGTATAATAGTTTTCAAATAATGCCAAATGTATATGCTGAAACCGATAGTAAAGACTTATTAAAAATGGTACAAACAATGCCTACCAATACGGCTATTGTTTTTAATATGTATGTTATGGAAGGCTATACTCATGAGCAGATTGCAAAAACTTTGGGTATATCTTCAGGTACAAGTAAGTGGCATTTAAATAAGGCAAGAACAATTTTAAAAGAAAAAATTAAAAATATAAACTATAATGAAAATCGTAAAAATGCATAAAGGCACCCGAGAGGCCTTTGATGATTTTTTAGAGCAAAGGCTAAACGATGTAGAGATTGATAATGACTTGGCAGATAAATATTTTGCTGGTATGAATTTACCTGTATCAGTAATTCCTGCTACAAAATCTTTCTTTACTAATTTTAAAAATAAAATATGGTTGATTACTTTAATTGTATCAGTTATAATTATTAGCGCAATATTTATAAATACAAATACAAAAAATCTTCAGCAAAATAATTTTCTACAAAGCAAAAAAACGGACACTTTAAATACTACCAATTTTAATAATCAAAATAATTTAGTAAAAAACAACAGCAATAATTTTTTAGAAATAAATAATAATACAATTAAAAGCGCCGATGTAAATATTTTAAATATAAATAAAAGTATTGCTAAAATTAAAATTGCTACAACAACATTAACGTCCAATAAAAATTTTATACTGAACACCTCAATAGTAAAAGATAGAAAAGAAAATTTAGAAAAAGCTAAGGTAAGTACAGCTATTGGCTATCTAAATAGTAATGATAAAAGCTCACTAATAAAAAAGAATACCAAACAACAGGTTGGCAAAAATGTAGAAGAAAAGAATTTAGTTTTAGAATCTATTTCAATAAATAATAAAATAGTGCCTCTTAAATTTGATAATAATATAAATAATATTTTGCAAAAAGAAATTATAAAATCAAATACCAACGATAAAAAAGTGGTAGTTAAATCAATAGATTCTCTTTACATTGTGTGGTGAAAAAATAAAATTTAATTTTAAGTAGTTAAAAAAATATTTTCTGTAATCCATCATTATGATAAAAAAATATTTGTATTATTTTGCTTTGATATTAATTATATCCTGCAATAATCGTTTTCATCAAAGGCTTGCAAGTGTAAAAAAACAAATTTCCATAACTCGAAATTATATTAGTGCAGAAGATGCTCGAGATACAGCAACGTTAAATAAATTATTGGCAGAAAATATCAAAACCTATTGGAAAATAGAAAACCCAACAAAGCAAAAAATAATTAAATTTTATAAAGACTATTGGACAGAAAATAAATTTTCGAAGAATACAATTCTATCTATAACAACAATAGCAAAAAATACATTTGCCGTTAAAACTTTTTTTGAGGTGCAAAGAATTAAAACTGATACTTCACTTCATTTCGAAAGTAAAATTATTTACAAATTTAATGAAGCTAATAAAATTGTATATGTGGGAAAAGAATAAACCATAGCTAATTTTAATTAATATTTTTCGTAAAATTTAGTTGTGATTATTTAATAAATACTATTTGTAAAGTGAATTATAAAATATATTTTCTTTATTTATTCTTTATAAATATTTTATTACAATGGTCATTTCTTTAGGTTTAATATAAAAAGTTTAAAATAAATATCAATTTAAACAAAATATTTTCAAATTTTTTTTTAAGAATATATCCTTAAAAGAATTATTCTTTTTTATTATGAACAAATCTAATTGTGCCACTCTTTTTTAAATCAGATGTAACCCTTACTTCATATCTTTTTTTGCCATCCATTACAATCATTAAAGCTGTATTAGGCGGTATTGTACCGAGGTTATCTGCGTACATTACCAATTCGTTTATTTCGTCATTATTTATTGGTAAGTTAAATTTTATTGGCTGTGTAGTAAGCTTTTGATGAGCTAATAAAACTTTACCATTATAAAATAATGATATACTATCTCCATCTATTTCTCCATTGTCGTATAACTCAATATTTACAATTTCATTTTCTGCATTTACAGTTTGTAAAACAGAATTATTTCTTTTTTCAAAACCAATTGGTATTATTTGTTGTTTTGCTGTAGTAGGCGTTTTTATTACAATATTTTTTTTAGAAATTGTATCTCTATTTATAGCAGTAGTAAGGGGTTTTATTATAGCTTTTTTAGTATCTGTTTTAGCAACAGGCAAAGCTTTGGTTATAGTTTTTAAAATGATTTTAGGCGTGTTTTTTAAAGTAATCTTATTATTTAGTTTTGC
>JAYUJS010000254.1:0-3189 GCA_043765095.1 Ferruginibacter sp. | reverse complement strand
TATTTACTTGTAAATTCCTTTGGCAACTTGTTCAGTTCCTCTTTTGGCAAACTTTTAAAATATTCGTACGTAATCTTTAAACCTTCTGCTCTATTTACTTTTGGTGACCACCCTAATATTTCTTTTGCTTTTGTTATATCTGGTTGTCTTTGTTTTGGGTCATCTACTGGCAAATCCTTGTAAACTATTTTTTGTGTTGTGCCTGTAAGTTTAATAATTTCTTCTGCAAAATCTTTTAAAGAAATTTCATCTGGGTTACCAATGTTTACTGGTTGTACATAATGGCTCATCAATAATTTATAAATGCCATCTACTAAATCATCAACATAACAAAAACTTCTTGTTTGGCTACCATCTCCAAATACGGTAAGGTCTTCACCTCGTAGCGCTTGCCCTATAAATGCAGGTAAAGCACGTCCATCATTCAATCTCATGCGTGGTCCATAAGTATTAAAAATTCTTATAATTCTAGTTTCCACATTATGAAAAGTATGGTAAGCCATGGTGATGGCTTCTTGAAAACGCTTTGCTTCGTCATAGACTCCTCTAGGACCTACAGGGTTTACATTTCCCCAATATTCTTCTGTTTGAGGATGTACTTGTGGGTCGCCATATACTTCACTTGTACTTGCTACCAATATTATAGCATTTTTTGCCTTAGCTAATCCTAAGCAATTGTGCGTGCCAAGCGAACCTACTTTTAACGTTTGAATAGGTATTTTTAAATAATCAATTGGGCTAGCAGGTGATGCAAAATGTAAAATATAATCTAGCTCACCCGTTACATGTATAAACTTTGAAACATCATGATGATAAAATTCAAAATTCGGCAATTTAAAAAGATGTTCAATATTTTTTAAATCTCCCGTTATTAAATTATCCATGGCAATTACATGAAAATTTTCTTTTATAAATCTATCGCAAAGATGTGAACCTAAGAAGCCAGCAGCACCAGTTATGAGTATTCTAGCCCCACCACCTCCCGAAAGGGGAATTTGCGAAGTCTTTATTTTTTTTTCAATCATATAAATTTGGATAAGTCTTTTAAATTTCAATATTTAAAGTCTCCATTGGAGAAATTAAGGGGCTACCGTTCTCCTCCCAATACTTTCATAGTGAAAACCTAATTTTTCCATTTGTGAAGGGTCAAATAAATTTCTACCATCAAATATTGTTTTTGTTTTTAAAGCTATACTTATTTTTTCAAAATCAGGCGTTCTAAATTCGTTCCATTCTGTAGCTATAATTAATGCATCTGCATTATACAATGCCTCGTGTTGGCTAGAGGCAAAAGTTATTTTACCATCATAAATTATTTTTGTGTTGGCCATACCTTCAGGGTCAAAAGCACATACAGTAGCACCTTCGGCTAGCAATGCATCTATCATGTAAAATGCTGGTGCCTCTCTCACATCATCTGTATTTGGCTTAAATGATAAGCCCCACAATGCAAAATGTTTACCAGCAATATCGTTATCAAAAAAATTTTTTATTTTTGGAATAAGATGCACTTTTTGTTTTGCATTAACTTCCATTACTGCATCTAATATTTTAAAATCATAACCTACCTCGTCTGCACTCATTGCTAGTGCTTGTACATCTTTTGGAAAACAACTTCCACCATATCCAATGCCTGGAAACAGGAATCGTTTCCCAATTCTATCATCGCTACCAATTCCTTTTCGCACCATGTCTACATCTGCATCCAATAGCTCACACAATTGCGCTATCTCATTCATAAAACTAATTTTTACTGCAAGAAAAGCATTGGCAGCATATTTTGTAAGCTCTGCACTTTTTTCATTCATAAAAATTAATGGATTTCCTTGGCGTACAAAAGGTGCATATAATTCATTTAATATTTTTATAGCTCTTTCACTTTCTGTACCTATTACAACTCTGTCTGGCTTCATAAAATCTTCTACAGCTACTCCTTCACGCAAAAATTCAGGGTTGCTTACCACATCAAAAGCCCCACTTAAATCCTTACCAAAGGGCAGTACCTGCGAACCACTATTTAAAATAGTGGCTTTAACTTTTTCAGCAGTACCCACCGGCACAGTACTTTTATCAATAATTACTTTATATTCTGAAGATTTTAATAGCTTACCTAACTCTTCGGCTACAGCAATAATATATTTTAAATCTGCAGCACCATCAGCACCAGGTGGTGTAGGCAATGCTAAAAAAATAATTTCAGCATCTGCAATTGCATCACCAAGCGATTGCGTAAACGTTAATCTTCCCTCTTTTTGATTTCTTAAAAAAAGTTTTTCTAAGCCTGGTTCATAAATTGTAATTTCTCCAGCAGATAATTTATCTACTTTGCTTTTATCAATATCTACACAAATAACTTTGTTGCCAGTTTCAGCAAAACAAGTACCAGTAACCAACCCAACATATCCAGTTCCTACAACTGCTATTTTCATATTAACGGTTTACAAAATCTAAAATATTTTTTACTATAAAGTCTTGTTGTTCCTTTTCTAATTCGGTATGCATTGGTAAAGAAATTACTCTCTCTGTAAGCCAATCAGATATTGGCAAATCGTAATCGCCGCCACCAAATGCTTCAAACATTTTTTGCTTGTGTGCAGGCACAGGGTAATAAATCATACTTGGTATTCCTAGTGTTTCTAAATGTAATTTTAAAGCATCTCTATCTACTCCATTTAAGGTAAGTGTATATTGATGAAAAACATGGTTATTATTACCAACTCTAAATGGAGTAATTATTTTTTCATTGCCAACAAAAGCAGCATCATAATAATCCGCAGATTTTCTTCTTGCAGCAATGTATTCATCTAAGTATTTCAATTTTATATCCAATATTGCAGCTTGTATAGCATCCAACCTTGAGTTGCAGCCTACTACATCATGATAATACTGTTTGCTCTGCCCATGAGATGCAATCATTTTTAATTGAACTGCCAATGCATCATCATCTGTAAAAATAGCTCCACCATCGCCAAAGCCGCCAAGGTTTTTTGATGGATAAAAAGAAGTACAACCAATGTGCCCAATACTTCCCGTTTTTTTTGATGTACCATCACTAAAGGTATAATCGTTGCCAATACCTTGCGCATTATCTTCTATTACAAAAAGATTATGCTTTTTTGCAATATTCATAATAACTTCCATATCGGCAGAGTGCCCATATAAATGTACAGGTATAATTGCTTTTGTTTT
>JAYUJS010000253.1:0-8802 GCA_043765095.1 Ferruginibacter sp. | reverse complement strand
CCAAAGTATATTCTTCGCCAAACATTGTACCATCTTCGCATACAAAGCAAAGCCTGTCCACATCTGGGTCTACTGCTATACCCAAGTCCGCTTTTTGTTTCACTACTTCTCTGCTAAGGTCTACCAAGTTTTCTGGCAAAGGCTCGGGGTTGTGTGCAAAATCACCAGTAATTTCTCCATGTATAATGGTGTAGTTTTTTACACCAAGTTTATCTAGTAATGCAGGTACGGCAATTGCACCTGTGCTATTTACTACATCAACTACAATATTAAAATTGGCAGCTGCTATAGCTTTTACATCTACATATTTGTGTGCAATTATTTTTGCAATATGCTCATATAAAGTTTTATTATTTGTAGATATAGTACCAAGATTTTCTACAGTTGCAAATTCAAAGCTTTCGTTTTTTGCAATGTCTAAAATAATTTCACCTTCTGCTCCGCTAATAAACTCACCTTTGTTATTTAGTAATTTTAATGCATTCCATTCTTTTGGATTATGGCTTGCTGTAACAATAATGCCACCATCTGCTTTTAAAGAAACCACCGCCATTTCTACTGTTGGTGTGGTGCTAAAATCGGTATCTATTACATCTATACCCAATGCGCTTAGTGTAGATGCTACAATATTAGTTACCATTTTTCCGCTTATGCGACCATCTCTTCCAATTACTACTTTCTTATTTGTTGTGCTATTGCTTTGGTTTTTTAACCAAGTACCATAAGCTGCCGCAAATTTTACCACATCCAATGGTGTAAGATTGGTACCTGGTTTGCCTCCAATCGTTCCTCTTATTCCGGAAATACTTTTTATTAGTGCCATGCTGTGTACCTTATTTTAGGAATGCAAATGTACAAAATAGAAATTTGCCTTTACTTCTAAAATTGTGAATAGCATATTTAGGAGCCAATTTTTCTAATATTTAATAAAAAGTTTTATATGTTTTTTATAATTAAAAATTGTCTAAAATTTCATTTTTAGCGGTTGATAAAACTTATCGTTGTTTACTTTTAACGAAAAACAACAAAGGTCATAAATGTATAATATTATAAGAATCAATGCTAAATAAATTAATTTGCTAATTAATATTTAGCATTTTTAACAAAATTAAAAAATCTATCAATTTTTTACTAAAAAGTCCTACATTTGCAATCCAAAATTCGGGTTCGTTATGTTAGCAATCGTAAAAATAGCAGGTCAGCAATTTAAAGTAAAAGCAGGAGACAGCTTTTATGTACCTCACATCGAAGGTAAGACTGGTGATTCAGTGGAATTCTCAGATGTATTATTAACTTCTAGCGGTAAGGATGCTGTGCTAGGTAGTAAAGTAGTAGTAACTGCGGAAATCTTGAATGATTTAGTAAAAGGTGAAAAAGTTATTGCCTTTAAAATGAAAAGAAGAAAAGGTTTCCGTAAAAAGCACGGGCATCGTACTCATTATACTCATTTAAAAGTAACTGCAATCGCTTAGTTAGTTGATTGGTTTATTTGTCGGTTTCGTAAATTGACATCACTAACTAATAAATATTAACTAATAACTAATAAACAAAAAAACATGGCACATAAGAAAGGTGAAGGTTCCGTAAAAAACGGTCGTGACTCACAAGCAAAACGATTAGGTGTAAAAATATTTGGTGGTCAAGCAGCGATTGCAGGAAACATTATTATTCGTCAGCGTGGTACACAATATCATCCAGGTAAAAATGTAGGTCTTGGTAGAGACTTTACCATTTTTGCTATGACAGATGGTTTGGTAGAATTTAGGAAAACAAAGGGCGATAAAACTTTTGTTTCTGTAACTGCTTTAGAAGCAACTGCATAATTTATTTGAAGTTTTTTTTGGTAATTAGAAAATTCTGTTTATTTTTAAACATTATTACTAACCATAATTAAATTTAAACAAAATGGCAACAGCAAAAAAAGCAGCTCCTAAAAAAGCAGCAGTAAAAAAAGCAGCACCAGCTAAGAAAGCGGCTCCTGTAAAAAAAGCAGTACCAGCTAAAAAAGCAGCTCCTGTAAAAAAAGCGGCTCCTGCAAAAAAAGCAGCTCCTGCGAAGAAAGTGGCTCCTGTAAAAAAAGCAGCACCAGCTAAGAAAGCGGCTCCTGTAAAAAAAGCAGCACCAGCTAAGAAAGCAGCTCCTGCAAAAAAGGCAGCTCCAAAAAAGAAATAATAAAGCAGTGCTTTACAATTCTATTAAAAGGGTTTCGATTTACATCGAAGCCCTTTTTTAATAGCCGCATACTACTTGCCACACTGTATTTACTGCCTATTTTATATATGTAAATATTAGTTACAGTATATACATCTTTAAAATAATAATTTTTATTTTTTTTAATCAATACTTTTTTAGCATGACCAATAATGAAATAGCTGATTCATTTTCACTACTTGCAAAGTTGATGGATATACATGGTGAAAATAGTTTTAAAAGTAAATCTTATTCTATTGCTGCATTTAATATAGAAAAACTTACAGTGCCTTTGCAAGATATTGATGCAAAAAAAGTAGAAAGTTTAATTGGTATAGGAGTTTCCTCTGCAAAAAAAATTAATGAGCTATTAACAACAGGCAAACTTGAGCAACTAGAAAATATTATTTTTAATACACCGATTGGTGTAATTGAAATGTTAAAAATTAAAGGAATTGGCCCCAAAAAAATAAATATAATATGGAAAAAAATAGGGCTAGAAAGCATTGGAGAATTATTATATGCATGCAAAGAAAATCGATTGAAACTTTACAAAGGATTTGGAGAAAAAACACAACAAACAGTTATTGAAAATATTGAATTTTATTCCAGAAATCAAGGCAGTTTTTTATACGCACAAATAATTTTTGGAGCAGAACAATTTGTACTGTACTTAGAAAAATTATTTGTAGGAAAACGAATATTTGTAACAGGCGAATTTGCCAGACAAATAGAAATAATAACACAGCTAGAATTTATAGTAGAAGAAGAAATTAAAACTGTAAACGAAAAATTAGCCACTCAAGCAGGTTTAGAATTTATTGAACAACATGATAATTTTATTATATACAAAACAGTTATAGGCATTAAACTAAAAATTTATGCCATTATCGAAAATATTATTGAACATTATATAGAAACCTCTTCATCAACGCAATTTTATTTTGCAATTACACAAAAATATAAAACAGAAAAAGTTGCATTAAATGAAAGGGATTATTTTGCCCAAAAAAAATTAGCTTTTATACCTGCATACTTGAGAGAAGATGATAACATTATTGGTACAAAAGATAATTTTGATTATAAATTATTACCTAGTGATATAAAAGGGCTTATACATTGCCATAGCAATTGGAGTGATGGTAACAATACTATTGAAGAAATGGCAATTGCTGCTCATACAAAGGGAATGGATTATATGGTAATTAGTGACCACAGTAAAACTGCTTCTTATGCTCAAGGGCTTAATGAAGAGCAAATAAAAGCACAACATCAACAAATAGATGAATTAAACAAAAAATTAGCTCCTTTTAAAATTTTTAAAAGTATAGAAAGTGATATTTTAGGAGATGGTAGTTTGGATTATAGCAATAGCATACTTTCAACTTTTGATTTGATAATAGCTAGTGTACACAGTAATTTAAAAATGACTGAAGAAAAAGCAATGGCTCGTTTACTTGCTGCAATTGAAAATCCTTATACAACAATACTTGGCCACATGACGGGGAGATTACTTTTAACCCGCCTTGGATACCCACTTAATTTTAAAAAAATTATAGATGCTTGTCTAGCAAATAATGTATGTATTGAATTAAATGCACACCCAAGCAGGTTGGATATTGATTGGAGAGAAATACAATATGCATTGCAAAAAAATGTATTAATTTCTATAAACCCCGATAGCCATAGCACAGATGGAATTAACGATGTAAAATATGGTGTGTACGTAGCTCAAAAAGCTATGCTTACCAAAGAACAAAATTTAAGTAGTTTTTCGTTGGAGCAGTTTGAAGCGTTTGTGGAGGGGAGAAAATTATTAAAAAAAATTTAAGAATTTATTTTATCATTAACAAAAATTTTCAATTGCTGAATATGGAGCGAAACTCAATAACTTTTATCCTCTAAATTTCTATGTGTAAAAAATATGTATACTTTAATCAAATCTTTATACAATCGGTAACTCTACAAAAAAAGTAGTCCCATTCTCTGATGTTTCAAAATAAATATCTCCTTCTGCTTGCTCTGCCATGCGCTTACACATTGCAAGCCCTAACCCAGTACCAGAGCTCTTTGTAGTAAAATTAGGTGTAAATATTTTAGGTTGTATTTCTGCGCTAATGCCTATACCGTTATCTATAATTTTTATTTGTACTTTATTTCCAATTACTGCTTGTTCTATTAAAATCTTAGGAACTACATCCTCAAGGACAGCTTGTATACCATTTAAAATAAGATTGGTCAGTATTCTATTGATATGAGTTTTATCTGCAAAAACCAATACCTCATTAGGTATTAGTTTCCATGTAAAAATAGTTTTACTGTCTGATTCGTATAATTGTTTCACTGAATTTAATGCTTCGTTAATGTCAAATTTTTCTGCATGTGCATTTTCAATATTAGCAAATCTGCTAAACTCACCAGCTATTGCACTAAGGTGGTCTATTTGTTCTACCAGCGTTGCAGATACAGATTTGCTTAATGCTTTTACATTTGGAGCATCTTCGTCAATAGCTTTTTGTAAATATTGCATGCTTAGCTTCATTGGCGTTAAAGGGTTTTTTATTTCGTGAGCCACTTGCTTTGCCATTTCTTGCCACGCATTTTCTCTTTCAGTGTGTGCAAGTATAGCAGCACTCTCCTCTAATTTTAAAACCATTTTATTGTACTCTTTTACTAGGTCTCCTATTTCATCATTCCTATCCCAAGCTATCGTTTCATTTCGTTTAGATAAATTTATATTTTTCATTTTATCACTTAAAAATGAAAAAGAGCTAGTAATACGATTGGTAATTATAAGTGCAACAATACCTGCAATCAATAATATAAAAGCATTTAGGTTTATAATTGTTACTAAAAAATTAGAAATTTCATCTTTCAGTTTAGTTTCGGATGTAAAGAAAGGAATATTAATGTAAGCAATATCATTACTTACACTATCTGTAAGTGGGATGTAGTCACTAACAAAATCTAATTTACCAATTTTTTCATTTTGAAAATACTGTATTTCTTTGCCTGCGCTTAAATGATAAAAAGCTTTTGGTTCCATTTTAGTACTAACTATACCTTTTCTATAAGGTAAAGACAGTGAAGATGCTTTTAAGTCTCCCCTTAATGAGTAAAGATTAATATCATGCGCATGTATTTTAGATAATTTGTTTAAGTTTTCTTCTAATAATAACGTGCTATTTAATTCTGTATTATTAAAATTAGTTTTGAGCAATAATTCTTTACTTATTGTTGTTGTAAGCTCTGATTCTATTATTTTTATAGTTCTGCTTAGCTTTTCTTTATTATTTTGCTCATATCTATGTATAAAAAATAAAATTGTAGCTACGCCAATAATAACAAACGAAACAATACTAAAAAAAATAATGGTGCTATGTATCTGTTGTTTTATGGTAAGTTGTACACTATTTTTTATTTTAAGTATACTAAATCGTGTAATTATAATTATTGAAATAAAAGAAGTAAAAGCATTTAATAATAGAAAAGCACAAAACAAATAGGAAAATAGTGTCATCAATTCTACCCAAAAATTATTTTCTTTTACAATAACTACATATTTTTCTAAACCTGCATTATACCAAAGTTCATTATTATTGTTATTATCTATTTCTACATATTGCTTGCCAGCAAAATATTTATTTTGATACCTTGTTGTAAAAGCATAATCATTATGGCTCGTTATTAATAATCCTTTATTATAAATAGCATAAGGATACTCTAATGATGTTTCTAAAGAAGTGTTATGGCCACGGCTAAATAGTTCAGGATACAGCATATTACTAGTGGCATTGCGTGGACTAATAACAATAAAAATTGTACCAAGTAGGTTGCCATTATAATCATTAATAATACGTTTGGCTATGTAATTAAATTTATCAATACCTGTATCGTAATAATATAAGCCTTGCACTTGCATTGGCTTTGCTTGTGTATTTAAAATGCTATTTATGGAGTTGTAAGAAATGTTATTTTCATTATGCAAAGCATTTTCTGCGCTATCAAAAACTAATATTTGTGTTTCATAATTATCAGTAAAACTACTAAAATTATTATTGATTAGGCTATCTTTAAAAATAATAGCTGTATTAATATTTCTTAATAAATAAAAATTAGTTGCAATTGCATCAGGCTTAAAATCTGTTAATACTGAGTTTAATATTTTTTCATTAATTGGGTCTGTTTTTGTTGCAATCACTTCTGCATAATGTTGTCTTTTTAATAACTCTTTTTTGTTGTTTTCTGTAATTATTACTGCGGCTATCGTTAATGAAAAAAAGAATAACCAAAAAACCATTCTTGAAATAATAATATTTGTAGAAAAAAATCCAGATAAATCTTTTTTTATATACAATAAAAAAAGCAAAACCCAAATAAGTTCATAAATTTCAAAACCACCAGATAAGTTACCTATTCTAAAACTGAGTAATGTTAAACCAATTATTGCAACTAATAAAAAAAAAGGCAGCAAAAAATTTTGCATCGTTAATTTTAAAATGTAAAAAAGTAACCTGCAAAAATAGAAATATCCAATAGCCAAAGAGCACAATACTAAAAATCCTATTGCACTATATAAGGAAAGAGAAAAAACATTCATTACATCAAAAGAAATTTGAGAATCTGCTACTAAAGAACGTATAATATTTGCTGTAAGATGAGAAATAATAAGTAATGCTAATGCTAGAGATATAAGTAATAAATATTTTTTAAAATTTGATACAATTTTAAAGTTATATCCTTTTTCTCTTATATTATTCTTTACAAAATTTATTACCCATAAAAACAGCAAAGCATTTATTAATAAATCTCCTAAAGAACGTAATATAATACCAGCACCATATATAGTTGGATTGAATAATTCAAACTGTCTTAAATTTATAGCACCTGAAAATATATAACTTAAAACTCTAAGTATAAAAAGTATCAATATTAAAAATGTAGAAGCTTTCAATAAGCCTTTACGTAACATAATATCTCTAGCTGCAAAATGTATAAATAATAATGCTGATAACGAGGATAAAATTCTTAGCCAAATGGTGATAAAGTTTTCAGTACTGTTTTGTTGATTTGCTATTGTATAAATTGAAAATAAAAAATTGCCATCATTAGTTATTATGTCGCTATTGGTTTTAATGGATGATAGTTCAAAAATATTACCTTTTTTATAATCAAGTAAAAATTGATTTTGCAAATAATCATTTACTATAGCATAATTCCATTTTATCGGCAATAGACTAATAAATATTCCTCTTTCAATTACTTTTTTTTGAACAAAATAATATCCATTAGCAATAAACGCAATCATTTTATTTGTAGAAGCATAAATAGTATTACTATCAGGCACAACTGTTTGTGTGCTCCAAAAATGTAGTGAAATAACACTATCTTTATTAGCATAGAAATAATAAAATTGTGAGTATGCGGCAAGTTTTTCAACTTGTTTAATGGTAGTCTTATCTTCAACTATCGCATTTACAATTGCAGTATCATCTACAATAAAAGCGAAATCATTTTCTGCTTTTGTTACTTTTTTTTGTAAGTCTGCTGCAAAACTTTTTTCATTATTTATTAAAGAACTATTTTTTGTAAAAAGTGAAATACATAAAAATATTAGCGAAATAAACAACAAGTAAATGTTATCTCTGTAAAATCGATTTCGTAATAAATTTATTTTCAAAGTTTTTTATTCCTTTAATTTTTCTTGTTGTTTTACCATATCCCATAAAACATCCATTTCTTGCAGGCTCATATCCAATAATAATTTGTTTTGTGCAGTAGCTAAAGCTTCTATAGCCATAAAGCGCCTTATAAATTTTTTATTGGTATGCTCAAGCGCCTTGTCTGCATCTACCTGCAAAAACCTTGCAAAGTTTACTAGAGAGAAAAAAACATCTCCCATTTCATCTTCTATTTTATTTTGTTGTCCTAATTGTATGGCTTCTTTTAATTCTGCTAATTCTTCTTCTACCTTATCGAAAACTTGCTGTGCATTCTTCCACTCAAAACCTACAGCTTTTGTTTTTTCTTGCAAACGTATGGCCTTTACCATACTAGGTAGAGATGTTGGTACACCGCTAAGTATTGATTTTTTCCCTTCCTTTAATTTTAATTTCTCCCAATTTGTTTTTACATCCACATCTGTTAATACTTCTTTTAAACCATCTTGTATTGTGTCTTTTGCATAAATATGTGGGTGACGGTTTATAAGTTTATCACAAATTCCGTTTATAACTTCATCTAACGTAAATTTATTTTGTTCTTTAGCTATGCGTGCATAAAAAACGATGTGCAATAGCAAATCTCCCAGTTCTTCTTTTATACTATTCCAGTCGCCGTTATCTATAGCTTCTGCCAATTCATAAGTTTCTTCAATAGTAAGTTGTCTTAGGGTGTCGTTAGTTTGCATTTTATCCCAAGGGCATTGTTCACGCAGTTCGTCCATTATTGTTACTATGCGTAGAAAAGTATTGTTCATAGTTACATTTTATAAAGAGAAATACCAAATAATAATAGCATAAAAAAAGCAAATAAGAATATTAGTGCAAAGGATAAAATTAAAATTTTCAAAATTGTCATTCCCCTACTTTGTTCATAAAATACCCTCATGGC
>JAYUJS010000252.1:0-1136 GCA_043765095.1 Ferruginibacter sp. | reverse complement strand
CAGCTGCTACTAGTTTTTTTAATTTAGTAGAAATTGAAAAAACTTTTGTACTTTTTATAGGAATTACATTATTTGTAGTACCCATAATTGCTCTTATTTTTTCCATTATAGCAGCAAAGGTAAATGGTGTAGCTACTTCATATTTTTTTAATGGTTTAAATATATTAAGCTCATCTGTATCTTTTATACGACTCATAATTTCACCAAAACTAACAGTAGCAGTAGGTGGCTGTATGGTATGATTTAAAAGAGATTGCAATTTTATTGAAAACAATTTATCTTCTTCTACAATTTTGTTTTGAATATTTTCAAACAAAAAACTAGGAGGAGCCACGCTGTGGTTCTGTAAATCTTGTAATGATATGGTGTTGTTATTATTCAATTTCAGCTTTTGGCAAAATATTTTTTAAATAAGTTCTTGCTTTGTGTAATTTAGATTTACTCCCATTTTCACTAATGCCTAGCATGTCACTAATTTCTTTATGACTAAAATCTTCAATCACATAAAGGTTTATGATGGTACGATAACCAGCAGGCAGATCTTTTATAATTCCCATTAAATGATCAAGAGAAAGTTTATCAAAAACAGAGTTATCATCTGCTTTTAAATTAATAGTTTCGTCTAAGTCACCGAATTGAGTTTTTCTTTTTTTAAGTGCATCCAGACAAGTAGTTACAAAAACCCTCCTTGCCCATCCCTCAAAAGACCCATCGTTTCTAAATGCACCTAAATTTCTATACAATTTTATACAACCGTCTTGAAAAAAATCGTTAGCATCTTCGGTATTGGATGCATACCGAAGACATAAACTATACATTTTTCCAGAAATTTGGTCATATATATGTTTAAAAGCTGCATCGTCTCCTTCAGCTGCTCTATTTATCAAGACGCTATTTATTTCAGAATAGTTGCCGTTAGCATTCATTATTTGTAAATAAGTGTTGGTTACTACTACTATTACTAGCAGATTTAACAAATTTGTGTAATCAAAATTAAGTAAATAAAAGGATAAATATTCAATAAACAGTTTTGGAAATAGTAATTTGTGTAAGGTTAACGTAAAGTTGAAAAGAACAAAATAAAAACTAAAAATATTTTCTTCATTTAGGTAAATAGAACTATTTTTGCCGCCCAT
>JAYUJS010000251.1:0-1137 GCA_043765095.1 Ferruginibacter sp. | reverse complement strand
TATTAATCGTTTAGATAATTAGTATGTATTAAATATTTAGGCAGCATATTTAACGTGGCTTACGTGAAAATATTTTTGCACTTGCTTTTTGTCGTTTTTTCTTTTGTACATAAAACCCTCAACATTAGCAAGCATTTCAGCTTTATTTATTGGTCTATGTTTTCCAATTATATTTGTCTTTACATCTTGGTTTACATACTCCTGTGGATTTAACTCTGGGCTGTATGGTGGCAAATAAAACACTTCGATTCTATTTTTATTTTCCGCCAACCATTCCTTTAATATTTTTGTTTTGTGTGCTGGATGCCCATCGGTTATAAAATAAATTTTCTGCCTACTATACTTTATCATTTGCTTTAAAAAAGTTATGAATACTGAACTATTAAATCTACCATCTATTACCATAAATTGTAGGTGTCCTTTATTACTAATTGCTGAAATCATGTTTAACGAAAACCGTTTGCCTGTTTTTTTGATAACAGGTGTTTGCCCTTTTGGTGCATAGCTCCTTCCTGCTTGATGGTCACTTCTCATACCTGTTTCATCTCCAAAATAAATTACAGCATCTTCTTTTGCTGCTCTTTTTTTAATGGCTGGAAACTCTTCTTCTAACCATGCTTTTACAAGTGCAGGCTTTTGCTCAAATGCTTTACTAATTGGCTTTTGAGGGGTATAACCCCAACTCTTTAAATATCTTCCAACTTGCCAACGGCTTAACGATATACCATACCTTTCCAATATTAATTGTTGTACTGCCTCTCTTGTCCATAAGCCGAAGGAAAGCTTTAGCTGATCGGGCAATTTGTCTTTTACTAATTGACGAACTTCTGCGGACTGCTTTCCATTTATTTTCTTGCCCCCTTGTACACCACGTTTTTTTGAAACTATGCCTCGTAATCCGTTTTCTCTATATACTTTCCAAATTTTTTGAACCCCATTTAAGGTAATACCAAATAAAGTCGCAGCAGATTGTTGTGTACCTTTTTTCTTCTTTAAATAAGCTACAACCAGTTGCCTCACCTTTTCTTGAGCATCTTTTGAACCTCGGATAGCTCCCTTTTTAGTTTTTTTTGTTTGCATAAACAAATATACAAAAAAATAATCAAACTACATACTAAATTATGCACCTATTAATAA
>JAYUJS010000250.1:0-1140 GCA_043765095.1 Ferruginibacter sp. | reverse complement strand
TTCTTGATTTTTTTAATCTACTAATGTGTAATGCTTTAATTTAAATTTCTATTGAATAGGAAATAATCAATTAAATTAAACAGTTTCTTCCATCTTAGTAAAAATGCATATATTTTTTATCTATTTTATTTTTAAAAGTTGGAATTTATTTTTATTTAAACATTTAAACTGATCCTAATTTTTTATTTAAAATTATTAAATAATATGTTTTAAAAGTTTGCATTTTAAGTTAGCCTTTTGTAAACTCTATATTATTTAATTCTAATTAAAGAGAGTAAAAGGATATTCGATATTTTTCTAACATTAAATTTTTAATTCATTCTTAAATATCATAAAAGTTACTAAAAATTTTTTCATTTAATATTTATGAATTATTAATTTCTTTTAAAAAAACCTAAATCTTTTAAATTTAATTTATTAATTTAAAATAATTGTACAGATTTTAATGTTTATAGTTTCATTAACGTTCAATAATTGGTAGTTAAATATAAAAGACTCATATTTGAAAAAAAACATTAATTTTGCAAATTATTATGAGGTTATTAATAAAATATTCAGCTATATTTTTTTTGGTTTTTGCACTTTTGTCTTGTAGCAAGTTTAGTAAAATACAAAAAAGTAAAGATGTAGATTATAAGCTGTCTAAAGCAAATGAATACTACGAAAAAAAGCAGTATAGTAATGCATCAATAATATATGAAGAGTTGTTTCCAGCACTTAAAGGAACTGAAAAATTTGAAGAACTATATTACAAATATGCGTACTGTTTTTTTTATGAAAAAGAGTATGAACATGCAAGTAGTTTATTTAAAGGGTATTTAGATTTTTTTCCTAATAATGCAAAGGCAGAAGAAGTTGATTTTATGCATGCTTATTGTTTTTATAAGCAAAGCCCAAAAATAGAGTTAGAGCAAGTAAATACTGTAAAGGCATTAAATATGATGCAAACCTTTATAAATACACACCCTGGCTCACCTAAAATAAAGGATGCCAATGCAGTTATAGATGAAGGAAGAGCTAAGCTAGAACTTAAAGAAGCTAGAGCAGCTCAATTGTATTATAACCTCGGACAATTTAGATCTTCTGGTTTAGCATTTAATATATTACTAAACAATTATCCAGAATCTATAAAAGCTGATA
>JAYUJS010000249.1:0-1140 GCA_043765095.1 Ferruginibacter sp. | reverse complement strand
AAAAAATTTGTAGCGAAATTAGTGCAAAAAAGGGTAAATTCCTTTTGTGCAAAAAAAGTATCCTATTTTTAATCTACTTCCAACTTTAACCTATCCCTCAACTCTTTTATCATTGGGTATTTTTCAATCATTAATGCGTATTGTTGTTTGGTGCTAAGGGTTCTTACTTCATCTATTTCGCTTTTTTCTTGTTCTACTACTTCGGTTGTATATTTAAGGTTTTTATTGTTAAAGTATTTTTGTAAAAATTCTATCAAACCTGAGCGTTCATTATCAATAAATTTTTGCTGTACTTTACCTTCAGTAATAATTGTAAAATTGTCATTATCATCTATTCTTAAAGTTGCTATTTTAAATTGTGTAGCAGCAGGGTGTTTTCTATCTGCAGTTAGCATCTCGGTAAAAATATCCCAAGCTTTTTTTAAACTTGCCGCTTCTAAATTTAGTACGGGTATATTTAAAGCATCTTGCTCTAGTATTTTTGCTCTTATTTTATTTAGGCTGCCAAAGCCAGCACTCTTTACCGCTGGTTCTTGTTGTATTGTTGAGTTGGTTTTTACAACTAATTTTTCTTTCTCAATTATTAATATGGGTGTAAGTAAACTTTCTTTATTTGTAATGGTTTTTGGGGCTTTATCTTCTTTTATTTTTATAAATGAAATGTTTTTAAAAGCCACCGCTTTGCTGCTATCCGTTAGTTTTTTTTTTGATAAGCTGTTTCCATCAGCACTACTTATTTCTACTGCTTGGCTTAGGTAGCAAAGTTTTATTAATGCCATTTCAACACATAAGCGTTTGTTGCGTGCTTGCTTGTATGATATGCTAGCATCTGCTAATACATTCAATGCAGCTATCATCCAATTGGCACTAAGCTCTGCAGCGGCTTGTAAATATTTGTCTCTAAAATCTTCAGCAACTTCTAGCAAAATAGCTGCTTTTGGGTCTTTGCTTACTAGCAAGTTTCTTATAAATTCTACCAGTCCTTCTAGCAAAGTATCTCCTTCAAATCCTTTTTGATTAATATCATCAAACAACAATAAAGCATCGCTTAGTTTTTGCTCTGTAGCAAATTGTAATAATTTAAAAAAATAATCTTCATCTAAAATATTAAGGTGCTCTAATGTATTTGCATATGTTAAT
>JAYUJS010000248.1:0-3205 GCA_043765095.1 Ferruginibacter sp. | reverse complement strand
TTTTAAATAATATTTTGAAATGAAACTTCTTACATATTTAAAAGGCGATTACGAACAACTAGCAATATTAGTAAATGGAAAATTGTATGATACAGATACACTACACCCTGATTTACCAATAAGCATGGAATTGTTTTTAAAATATTGGGACGATTGTATACCACTTGCATTGGCAGCAGAGCAAGCAATTAAAAATGGAGGATTTGAAACTAGCCGCACTAGACTTTATAAAGAAGAAACCATAATAGCACCAGTACCGCACCCTACAAGTTGTAGAGATGGCTATGCTTTTAGGCAACATGTGGCTGCCGCAAGGCGAAATAGAAAAGTAGATATGATTGCAGAATTTGACCAATATCCAATCTTTTATTTTATGAACCACAATGGTATACAAGGCCCAGGTGCTATACGTTGTATGCCAGACCATTTTGAAAAATTGGATTTTGAATTAGAAGCAGCAATAGTAATATGCAAGCATGGTAAAAATATAAAAGCAGCAGATGCAGATAAATATATTGGAGGCTTAATGATAATGAATGATATGAGTGCAAGACTCTTGCAGATGGAAGAGATGCTATTAAATCTTGGTCCTGCAAAGGGAAAAGATTTTAGCACCGCTATTGGACCAATGCTTGTAACGCTAGATGAACTAGAGCACTTAGTAGTGCCTTGCAAAGAAAACCATAGTGGTAAAAGTTGGAATCTTAAAATGACTTGCAAAGTAAATGGAATAAAAGTAAGCGAAGGCAATGTAAGAGATATGGATTGGACATTTGCAGAAATAATTGAACGTGCAAGCTATGGTGCAAATGTATATGCTGGTGATGTAATAGGTAGCGGCACCTGCGGCACAGGTTGCTTTTTAGAATTAAATGGCACAAGAAAACTGAACGACCCTAATTACAAAGAGCAGTGGTTGCAAAATGGGGATGTGGTAGAAATGGAAATTGAAAACTTAGGTACACTTACAAATAATATTGTGGCAGAGGAAAATGATTGGAGTATTTTAAATTTAAAGAAAGGTATTTGATTGTAGGCTTAAAGTGTTTGAAGTTTGTACGTTAAGGCATACAGTTTTAAAAGTTGAAGGTGACTCACTAGAACATTGAATGTTGAATATTGTTTATTGAATTTTATTCTTCTACTATTCATAACTGCCCATTCCCTTTTGCCCACTTCTTCACTCCTCCCTTCCAATCATTTTGTCAGTGCTGCTCCATTTTGCATTTAGTTCTTCAAATTCTTTTGTATCTGCTTCGCTAAATTTTTGAGATACCAAACTTTGCAAATTTGGTTGCCCTGCATTTACCCATGCTGTATACCAAAAGGATGCAACACTTTTTATAGATAATCTCATTCTTCTTTCTACCATGCCGTTCAGTTTTTTATCGAATGCAATGGTAAATGCAGAAGAATATTGTCTTATCGTTTTTCCATTTCTTAATTCAAATGAGTATTTATTATCAGCAGAAAATTGTTTGGTTAATTCTTTTTCAAAAGTTAAAACACTATCGGTAGCTTTTGCACTTTCTAAAACCCTTTCCCAGCAATATTGTAGCGGTTCTTTTATATACTCGGCCTTGCCTATTATAAAATCCCATTCTTTATTTGCTAATAACTCTGGTACTCGGCTTTCCCAAAAACCGTGTATACCTTTTTGGTTGGTAAGTTGCCCATTGTGGTTGCTGCTTGTATGCAAGGGTACATGCGAATCTGCAATGTAATGCGCTATTTCTGCGCTATTTTTCATTATTTTACTAAAGTTTTTTTCTTTAAAAGCTACGGTGAGTCGCCCTAGCATTACTTGTATATGCCATGGCACAATACCGTGCATTATTAAGGTATCTTCTGTAAACTTTGCTACGGCATCTTTCCATTTGCGTGGCACTTCTGTATATGGGTACTTGCCGTATCTATCAATATCAATATAATGGCGTGCTCCTTCTTCTTTTACTACATTGCGCCTTTTATCTGGGTCTGCTGAGTGTTCTGTTATAAAATTAATATTAGGCTTATACAAAATCATCATCTCTGGTGGTAGCAAAAAGCAGGCATAGTTATTTATTTTAGCATGCCCAAAAAAGCCCCAGCAAAATGAGGGTAGATATATCATTACCAAAAACGAAATTAATAATATTGATTTCAATATTCTTTTCATAAAAATAATTTTATTATCATGTAGTTAATACTTAAGTAAAATTACGTTACATAATAGCAGTTTATTTACACATTTGCATATTTTCACATTGGCTAATTATCAAATTATTACATTGGCATATTTGCTAATTCTCTTCCGTCACATCCGTAACCCCACCACTTACCGCAAATTTCATTGTTTGTGCACTAGTAATATTTGTAATTGGTTTTATTCTGCTTTTTGGTATTATGTAAACGTTTCCTGCTACTGAGTAAGCCATGGGAATATATACTGCTACAAAATCTATCAAACCAAAATCACTCATATCATCTTTAGTAATAAACCCCATACGCCATACATCATTATTATCTACATTAGCCAATACATTTTTTGTAAATTTTTTTTTATCACCAGCAAAGGCTTCAAAAAAATCTTTTGTAGTGCCATAAATATGTTTAAGCCCTGGGGTTTTTTCTAATATTCTGTCTAAAAAATGTACAATTTTACTAGTTACAAAAAATGAACTTATATACCCAATTAATACTACCGCTGCAATTATTATTAAAAACCCTACTCCATAATTTTGAACATGAGAAATACCAGCTTCATCTTTATAATGAAATATAGGAAGCCATGCATCTATGGTAGAAATTGTAAAAAATAATGTATAAAAAGTAATTGTTATTGGAGCAAGAATAAGCACACCTTGCAAAAAGTATTGCAAAAATTTACGAAACTGAAAAGGTTGATTCATATTACAAATATTAAAAAGTAAAGTTAATTTATTGTAACCATAGTATTAAAAACGATTTTATTTAAAAATAAGTAATGGAAACTTGCGCAACTTAAAAAGTTTCCTTAGTTTTATATTTATATTATGGCAGAAATAAACGATACCGAAATAAGAATTGGAGAAAAAGCACACCAGCTTTTTATGCAATATGGTTTGCGTAGCGTAAGTATGGATGATATTGCAAAGGATTTAGGCATAAGCAAAAAAACAATTTATCAATTTTATGAAGATAAAGATGCATTGGTGGATGAAGTAATTAGTAAAACCTTTGAGCA
>JAYUJS010000247.1:0-1143 GCA_043765095.1 Ferruginibacter sp. | reverse complement strand
GCAGCACTCAAAGATTTAATTCACATTTTAGAACGCAACAAAAGCGAAGAACTACAAGCCTGGATAACCAAAAACAAAGGCACTCATCAAGGAAACCTCTATCATGGTATTCTTAAAGACCGTTACAAAAGTGACAAAGAGGCTTGTGATGACATCTATGGCAAAGGCGCAGATAATGGCAAATACCGTAAACTAAAAGGCGACCTCAGAAATAACTTAGAAAACTTGGTTGTTTTTCTGAAAGTAAAATCCAAAATGGAAAATGATGCAGAATATGAGTTTTCTGTAATAAATAAGGAGTTTATTATTTTTAATAATTTAATTTTAGCGGGAGGCAATCTCTCCGTATTAGATAAAGGCGAGCGTTTATTAAAAAAAGCTATTGATATTGGCAAAATTCCAATAGCTGCAACAATAGCAAAAGCACTAACTAACTGTGGTGCAGTAAAACAAAGTAAAGAAAAGTTTGATCACTATATTAAGCAATCAGAAATATTAAATAAATTACAAAAAGCAGAAGAGTTAGGCGCTTCATACATTAATATAGCTCAAACTTGGACAAGGACAACGAGAGCATCTTTGAAAAAAAGAGTACCTGAAATAAAAGTAATGCTTGAAAAATACAAAGAAGCACTTGGCGATTTGAGTTCCCCTTATGCTATATACTTTGATTTCATGTTAGAGCTATATATACATTCGGCAGCAAATGATCATACAAAAACGCTTGAAGTAGCAGAAAGAGGATTGGCTTACTTTAAAGGTTTACCTTATGTTTATACCACTTTTTTGAAAGCCTTTAATTATTACGTAATTGTTCAGCGTGGTTACATCAAAGATTATGAGCAAGCAAACATTTACGGGCAGATGAATTTATCTTGGCTACCCGAAGGCAGTACAAATTGGTTCAAAACCTTAGAGCTATTGACTTATGCCGCGCTGCGCAGTGGAAATTACGAAGCCGCAACAACGCATTGGCACGAGGCTACAAAGCATCCTTTTTTTGCTGACAATAGCGGTGCTATGATGCGCGATATTTTTAAAATTTATTTTTCACAAATAAAAATGATGCAAGAAAGCGGTGTGTATTTGCCTTCTGAAAAATACAGTGCCATTTTTAAAGATAAATTTAGGGTTTCTACCTTC
>JAYUJS010000246.1:0-1144 GCA_043765095.1 Ferruginibacter sp. | reverse complement strand
AAATATATTTTCAGTAAATATTGAAAATACAAAAACATTTATTATCTTTGTAAAACAAATGGGTGTTCATAAAAAAAGAAAACCATGAATGTTGCGGCTTACATAATTTATCTTTTTATTACCTACATCATTACTGTAAGAGTAGGTAAAAGTTTTTACAAAAATGGGCGTCATTACATACTAACAATTGTATATGGCGATGAACAACTAACCGACTTTATTAATAAAATTTTGCTAGCTGGCTATTACCTCATCAACCTCGGCTATGCAACAATTATGCTCAGCTTTTGGAAAACAGTAAACAGCTTTGCAGATGTTATTGCAAGTGTATGCAACATGACGGGAAAAATAATTTTATCCTTAGCCATTATTCATTTTGCCAATTTGCTTATGATTAAAATTATCGGAAAAAATCAACATCTTCTCACTCACCATAAAAAACAACAATCATGAAAACAGACTTAAATTTTATTGCCTATCTAATTTATTTACCAATTATTGTAGCACTCACTTGGTATGTAGCACACACATTATTTAAAAATAGTAAAGTGTTTATGTTAGATATTTTTAGAGGCAAAGAAGAAATTGCTTATAGTACTAACAAGCTCTTTGAAACAGGGTTTTACTTACTAAACCTTGGGTTTGCATTGCTCATAATGGAAGTTGCTTATGAAATAAGCAATAGCAGAACTTTGCTTGAAATACTTAGTGCAAAAGTAGGCGGGTTTGCTATTTACTTAGGTATAATGTTATTCTTTAACTTATATTTATTTTTTAGGGGTAGAAGAATCTCTAAAATAAAAACAGTAGAAATAGCAACAGTTGAACATAATTAACTATACAAATTAATATGTTAAAAATAGCAGCTTTATCAAGTTGCTATTTTTTGTTCATAACTTTATTAAATGAAAATTTTTAAAACTATTGATGTAGCTATTCAAATATTTATTTTATTGATAGCAGTATTTAAACATTTTGCAAACGATGCTAATGAAGATTGGATAACATATATTCTACTTTTTGCAGCGTATCAGATAATAAGTTCTTTAATACATTTTTTTATAAAACTTAAAAAAACATGGTGGAGAATAATGTACAGCATTTTAGGTGTTTTCGTAGGGGTTTTAACGTTACTATGTAATAA
>JAYUJS010000245.1:0-3221 GCA_043765095.1 Ferruginibacter sp. | reverse complement strand
CAGCCGAACCCCGGCCAGGGCCAATGAATACGCCTATTTCACGCCCTGCACGTATAAAGTCACTCACTATTAAAAAGTAACCGGCAAAGCCCATTTCCTTTATAATACCTAGCTCAAATTGTATGCGCTCTTCTACCGCAGGTGTAAGTATTTGATACCTATTTTTTGCGCCTCCCCATGTTAAATGCTTAAGGTATTCATCCTGCGTTTTAAAATTGGCTGGTACAGTAAAATGGGGTAGTAGTATATCTCTTTTTAAATCTAATAAATCTATTTTAGAAATTACTTCATTGGTGTTATCAATTGCTTCTGGTAAGTCCTGAAACACTTCTATCATTTGCTTCTGTGACTTCAAAAAAAACTGGTCGTTGGGGAAAGCAAATCGTTTTCCTTTGCTGCTAAGGTCATCATCACCATGCTCACGAGATGCAGGTGTGGCTTGCTTTTCGCCGGTGTTTATACAAAGCAAAATATCATGCGCATTAAAATCTTCTTGCTCTACATAATGTGTATCGTTACTAGCTATAACTTTTACGTTATACTTTTTTGCAAATTTTAATAGCACTTGGTTTACTTTATCTTGGTCAGGTATGCCATGCCTCTGCAGCTCTACATAATAATCTTCTTGAAAAATATTAAGCCACCATTTAAATTCATTCTCACCTTCTTCTTCTCCCTTTTTTAAAATGGTTTGTGGTACGAGCGCTCCTAAGCAACATGTAGTGGCAATAAGCCCTTCGTGGTATTTATGTATAAGCTTTTTATCTATACGTGGGTACTTGCTATACATTCCTTCTATGTACCCAAGCGATGTAAGTTTTACTAAATTTTTATATCCTACATCATTTTTTGCCAATAATATTTGATGGTTTCTTGGGTCTTTTTCTTCTTTGCTAAAGGTTTTTCTCGTTCTATCTGTTGTAATATAAAATTCACAACCTACAATGGGTTTTACTTTTAATGTGCCATCATTATTTTTATGTTTGTAGGCTTCTTTTACAAATTCAAATGCACCAAACATATTACCATGGTCACTTATAGCTATGGCAGGCATTCCATCATCGATGGCTTTTTTATATAAATTTTGTATAGATGCTGCCCCATCTAATAAAGAAAACTGTGTGTGTACATGTAAGTGAGAAAAATTCATAAGGCAAATGGTTCAAGGTTGAAAGTTCAAAGTTTTTTTACTATTCAAGAATTAATTAAATTCGTAAATATTTTTGTTAAAATGCTCAGTTCAGATATATATACACTATTTAAAACACTAATTAAAATAATACTATTTCATTAAAAAAAAGTTTTGATATAAAAACTTTGAACCTTGAACTTTTTGATACAAATATCGTCTTTACGTTATAGAATTTATTAATCGTTTTCCACATGTAATCAATAATTTTAGTAAAATAAATTTTTAGTTACTTAATACTTAAACATAAAATATTTATATTTAATAATTTATAAAAAATAAAAATGAAAAATCACTTTATTGCTATTGTAATATTTTTATTACTTAATAATGGATTGCTTGCTCAAAATGCTTCTTCTAAAATGATTGTATTTTTGAAAGCAGGTAAAATAAAACTGAATAAAAAAGATGTTATTAAAGAATGGAAATTAAATAGTTTTACAGCAATACTAGATACTTTTAGTAGAAAAAAAGAAGGTTTAAATAGAGTATATACTTATGATAATTTAGGAATTGTTTTATTTGAACCGTCTCCTCAAAAAAAACCAACGGGCTTAGTTTCTGAATTTCAAATTATTTTAGACGAAACAGAAACAAGTAGCATAACCCCAAAAAGTTTTTATGAAGGAAAGCTTACAATTGATAAAATGGATTTTACAAGAAATGCTGTAATTGAAGAAATTCGTAAGAAATTAACAGATTATAAAGAAATAGAGACTGATGAAAATGATAAATATCGTTTTTCAAAAGATGGGATTTACTTGTATTTTATATATAATAAAAACAAAAACTTAAGTAAGGTAATTTTTGGAAAAGATAAACTTATCCAGTAGAAATGCTAAATCTTAATTTTAGTATATTGATTAATAGTAAATTGTGTGAAATAATTGTTATATCACATTATTTTTCTAACTTTACTATATTAAAGAAGGAATTTTATTTTTAATTAATGTAGGACAAGATTTATAGCTCGGAACAACTTAATAGATAAACAAAGAATTATAGAAGCAGAAATAACAAAAGATAGCGTCTTATACGTGTAACCCCCATATTTTACGTATGAAAAAATTGCTGTTTGTTACTGTTGCGCTTAGCGTTTTTACAGTTACTTCATTTACAACCACTGCACAAATACGTGTTAGTTTTACAAACGATAATCCAAGTGTTATTGGTACAGAGTTGTACCCATCTAATTTGCCAATTTTAAATACAACTCAAAAAGAAATTCTTCGTTTAGAAAAGTTATCAACTTTATCTACCAACTTTGGTACAGAAGAATGTAATACGTTGCAATTTAAATTTTCTCAAATATTAAATAGAGATGTAGAATCTATAACAGATTTTAAATTATTTGATTTTATAGAAGATTGGTGGGGTATTAGGTACAGATATGGGGGCACTTCTAGAAACGGTATTGACTGTAGTAGTTATACTGGAAAAATGGTGGAAGCTGCATACGGAATTGTACTTCCTCGTACTGCACACGAGCAGTACGCTGTTTGTACAAAGGTTAATAAAATGGATTTGCAAGAAGGCGATTTAGTTTTTTTTAATACCAGAGGAGGTGTTAGCCATGTAGGCCTTTATTTAAGCGACGGATATTTTACACACTCTAGCAGTAGTAAAGGTGTAACAATTAGTAATTTGAATGAAGCCTATTATATTAAAAAATTTATTGGAGGTGGCAGGGTCGGAGAAAATTTTAAAGTGATGGAAACAACAATAGAAACTACAGAAGAGTAAACTTTTTCATTAATTGATTATAACAAAGCCCTGAAATTTTTCAAGGCTTTGTTATTTACTTAATAGCTATTTTTTTTAACTCCTCAAACAAAGCTTTTTCTTTTTCGCTTATATTTATAGGAAGTTTTACTAAATAGGTTACATACAAATCTCCAAATATATCATCTTGTTTATAAGCAGGAAATCCTTTTGATTTTAATCTTATTTTGGTATTATTTTGTGTTTCTGGTTTTACTTTTAATTTTAGTTTTCCATGTAGCGTATTTATTTCAATATCTCCACCAAGTAA
>JAYUJS010000244.1:0-1149 GCA_043765095.1 Ferruginibacter sp. | reverse complement strand
ATGCAGATACCTAACTATATTTTTAACTTCATTTAAACCAAATCCACCAGCGCTTTTTTTATTTTTTCAAAACCCTTTTTTATATTAGCAGTACTATTTGCAAAGCTAATACGTATGCATGAAGGCTCTCCAAAAGCCCTGCCAGTAACAACAGATACATTATAATCATTTAAAAAATACATACATAAGTCATCTGCATTTGCAATAACATTGCCCGTAGGTGTTTTTTTGCCAAAAAAAGCACTCACATTGGGAAAAACATAAAATGCACCTGGTGGTTCGTTGTAAATTAAACCTATTATTTCTGATAAATATTGCATTACAACTGCACGGCGTTCTTTAAACTTGGCTACCATGGCTTGTGTAGGCTCGTGTGTACCTGTGAGGGCTGTTATAGCTGCACGCTGAGTAATAGAGCAGGCAGCACTGGTAAATTGCCCTTGTAATTTTTCGCAAGCTTTTACAATATTGGCAGAGGCTGCTAAATAACCCAATCTCCAACCCGTCATGGCATAACCTTTACTCAAACCATTTATTATGATTACTCTTTCTTTTAGCGAACTAAATTGTGCCATGCTTTCATGCTTGCCAGTATAGTTTATAAACTCATAAATTTCGTCACTCATTATCATTACTTCGGGGTGCTTTTCAAAAACTGCTGCCAATGATACCAACTCATTTTTTGTATATACCGCACCTGTGGGGTTACAAGGCGATGAAAACATGAATAATTTTGTTTTTGGGGTAATGGCAGCTTCCAGTTGTTGCGCCGTTATTTTATATCCATTTTCTACAGTAGCATCCACAAATTTTACTACACCGCCAGCCAGTTTAACTATTTCGCTGTAGGTAACCCAATATGGTGTTGGTATTATTACTTCATCACCAACATCTACTAAAGCCAGCACTGCATTTGCAATACTTTGCTTTGCGCCAGTGCTCACAATAATTTGGTCTGCTGTGTAGTCTAAATTATTATCTCTTTTTAGTTTTGTACATACTGCTTCTCTTACATCTAAGTAACCAACTACTGGAGTGTAGTGGCTAAAATTTTCATCAATAGCTTTTTTCGCAGCTTCTTTTATATGAATTGGTGTATCAAAGTCAGGCTCACCAAGACTTAGGTCTGTAATGTCAATTCCTTTTGCT
>JAYUJS010000243.1:0-8902 GCA_043765095.1 Ferruginibacter sp. | reverse complement strand
ATACTTCATAATTATGCCAACGCTCATATTTGCTATTCAAAATATTGTTGGCATCGCCCCATACTGATAAATGTTTTGTTATTTTAAATTCGATGCCTGCACTTAAATCAGCAGCACCTGTGTTTATTTTAGATACATTACCTTTTGCTAAATAATTACTGCCATCAAAAAAACGAAGGTCAGATTTTAATAAAACCGTTTTTAATAACCACCAACGCAATGAGCCAGTAAGCTCTACAGGTATAGTATGCCATGGTTTAGCATTTGCTTGCAAATTTGTATATCCATTAAAATTTATACCAGCAGTAAGCGAAAATTTATCTTGATTAATGTAGCTAAAATCTCCATGTATCCTAAAATTGTTGATAGATGTTTCGTTGCTTATTATAAAATTATTTTCTCCTTTTAATGTATCATTTATAAATATAGGAAGGTTTTTGTAATTGATTAACCCAGCCTTAGCACTAAAGTTAAAATGCTTAGCTATACTAGCTTTTATACCACCATAATATTCTGTTTCTTTTGTATTGGCTTGAAACAAAATGGGTGATAGATATGGGTTAATGGTAGTAAGGTTTTTAAAATTATTTTTTACCAAACGCCCTATCCATCCAGCTTGTATAGAAAATATTTTATCTTTTATGGGTATTTCTGCATATATATCTGGTAGCAGTTCATACTGCTTATTGTTCCATGCAGCAATGATACCGCCATGCAGTGAAAATAAATCGCTGTAATAATTTACTGCAGGGTTTATTTGTACAATTGTATTGCTCAAAGAAATATTAGCTGGTAAAATATTTTTTGTACTGTAAGAAGTTACATCTGCTTTCAGTTCTATTTTAGCAGAAAAATTATCGTTTATTACTTTATCAAAAGGCAAATTAATAATGGCATTTGTTTCATTTGCCTTGTCAGTATTGGTAAACAAATTAAGCTCAATATTAGGATTGTAATTAATGCCAGACTCAGTTGGTTTTGTATTTTTATACCCACCTCTAAAAGTTATATTTTGAAATTGTTGTTTTATGCTATCGCTCTTTGGGTCAAAAACAACATGATTATATCCATACAAATGGTATGTGTGTATATTCATTTCAAAGCTTCCATATAACTCACTTGCAGGCATAAAACTACTGCCATCTACCTTTGCATTTAGCTGAGAAAAATCTTGGTTTTTAATTTTGCCTTTTGACTGAATATAATCTGCTGTAATATTTAATAAACTTTTTTTACCATCTCCCAAGCTTATACCTCCACGTATGTAAGGAGTAGAAAAATTACCAAAACCAACTTTTAAAAATTGCCTACTGCCTAGGTATAAATTTGTATCCTGCTCCAACGCCAATGGCTTTAATGAAATAGGGCTATATGCATAAAATAAATTTTGCGATGGTATTTTGTAAGCCAATATAGGTTTGCTTGTATCTACTGGTAATTGAGCACCATTAAAATTTATTTTAACTGCATTGCGCAGCACTGGCTTGTAAGAAGAGTTTATGTCTATAGTTTGTGTTTTGCTAGGTTGCGCATAAGTTGCCAAAGCAAAAAACGACAATATTGTTGTTAATAATATTTTGTTCATATAATTAATTACTAATTTTTGAGTTAAGTTTTTCTGTAGCTATTGCGGCATCTAATTTTTGCTGTGCCAGTGTTTTTAATGCTGGCAAAGAAGCATTTTTAGCTACACTTTCATAAGTGGCTTTTGCATTAAAATAATCTTTTTGTTGCATAAAAATATCGCCCATTAAAATGTATGATTTGGTAACCCATTCATCGTAAGAACCCGTTTCTTTAATAGTGGCTAATGCTGCTTTTTCTGCAGCCGCAAAATTGTTTTGAGTATACTGACAGCTAGCAATCTCGTACCTAGCTTCCGCACCCCATGCAGATCGGTTAATAGATGAAACAGCTTTAAAAGATTTAATTGCTTCTGCACAATCACCAGAAGTTTGGGCTGTTTTACCTAGCACTAAAAAACCTATAGATTTATCATCGGTACTTATTCCTTTTCTGGCTAATAATTCTTTTGATGCTACATTGGCTTCGGTATAATCTTTTGTTTGGTAATAGCAACGCACTACTCCACGCAATGCTTCTAAAATATTATCTTGATTTACAGCATTTGCTTTTAATGATTCAAAATATTTTTTCGCTTCTGTATAATTTTTTAGTTCAAAATAATTTATTCGAGCTGCTTCCAACGTAGCTTTTTCAAAATATTTGCTATTGCCTTTTGCATTTACGAAGGCATAACTTATTAATGCATTTTGTAAGTTGTTGGCTTTTTGGTAGCAATCACCTCTAAAATAATTAGCCTCTAAACTGTATGCACCAGTAGGAAATTTAGAAAGGTAATTTCCAAAACTAGTGATGGATGCTGCACAATCATCCGCTTCATATTTATTGTATGCAGCAGTATAGCTTAAGGAATCTGCCTCAGATACAGAAACTGGTTTTCCAATTTGATTCATCAAAGCCACGTATTCTTCAGTTTTGCCCTCCTCTACATAAATAGCTTTTACAATATCTGTAGCTTCATCAGCCTCTGGAGATTTAGGATAGGTTTTTATTAATGTTGTATAAGCCTTTAATGCTTCTGCATTATTTTTATTATTGTATTGTGTAAGCCCAAGTTTTAGGTATGCCCTTGGTTTTAATCCTCCATCTGTAGATGCTAAAATATTATTTAAAAAAGGTATTGCATCCGCAAATTTTCTATCAGAAATATAGGTTAACGCAATTTCCATATTTACATCTTGCATCAAACTACTGCTAGGATACTGTTTGTTTAATGCATTTAATAATTTTATCTTTTCAGCAGCATTTTTTATACCAGCAATTAACGCTTTTTGGTATAATGCATAATCTGCTTGTGGGCTAGCAGCAGTTATTGCTGCATCGTACATGCTATTGGCTTTTGCATAATCTTTTTGCATGTAGTATGCATCTGCATTGCGTAAGTAAGCATCATGTTCTAGCGAAGTTGATGTAGTGAAAACCCTTGCTATAACTTGCTCAAAGTAAGTTGTAGCTTGTTTGTAATCTTCTTTTTGAAACCTGCTATAACCAATATTGTACTTAGCAGTTTGTGCATTTGCTTCTCCTTGCGTAGGCACATTTGCTTGTAAAAACAAACTTAAATACCTTGTAGCATCATCAAATCGTTGTTGTCTGTAAGCAATTTCTCCACGCCAAAAATTTGAGTAAGCTGCTTTATTGCCAGCATTATTATCGGATATTATTTTAGCAAATAATTCATCTGCTTTTTGTAGCTGTTGGTCATTTATATATTCAATAGCCTTGCCATACAACAATGTTGGATATATTTTTTGCATGGTGGTGGTGGGTTTATCAAATTTTTCATATACAACCAATGCATCTGTAAAATTATTTGTACGAGCAAGTAATGCTACCAATACCTCTTTTGCTTCCGCATCATATTCGCTATTGGGATAGGTATTCAAATAGCTTTTTATTTCTGTAAGTGCTATGTCTTGATAGCCTAATTCAAAACTTAGTTTTGCATAATTAAACCTTGATACTTTTTGTTGCAAAGCGTTGCTACTATTATAAGCACAATATTGAAAAGCTGTTCTAGCATTAAGTTTATTGCCTGTTTTTAAATACAAATCGCCCAGTAAATACATGCTATTTTGCCCCATCGAATCTTTCATACCACTAAGCTGCTTAAATCCTTCAATGGCTTTGTATGTATTGCCAGCCGTATAATAGCAAAAACTTAATTCATATAATATTTCTTTAGATACTTTAGCGCTGTTATTTACATAATTTTCTAATAGAGGCAATGCCTTGTTATACTCTTTTTTTTCAAAATAAATTTGCCCTATAAGCAGGCGTAATTGTGCATCGTAGTATAATGGTGCTTTTCGTGTAAGTACGCTTTCTCCATACCGCAAAGCCTCCTCTTTTTTTCCTTGAAAATAATAAATTTCTGCAATGTAATATGGTACTACGCCTTTATATTCATCGTAACTCTCTACCAGTTTAAATGACTTTAATGCTTCATTATATTGCTTATCATAATAGGCTATAAAGCCATAATAATAATTAGCAGGTATATAATATTTATTAAAAGGTACTTGGTGTATTTCGTTAAATAGAGGCTTGGCTTCTGCAAATTGTTTTAGGTTAAATTGACAATAAGCTTTTTCAAATTTTGCATCTGCTATCTGTTCGTTGCTAAGATTGTCGTACCCTGCTTCATCAAAGTAAATGATGGCACTGCTAAAATCATTTTTTAAGAAAAAATAATGTGCTAAGTGAAAACTTAATATTTGTTTACGAGGTTCGTTGTTTACACTATTTATATATTCTAATGCATCTTCTTTTCCTATATCTTGCAAAAATTTTAACTCACACAATGCATTGTAATAATTTATGTCATCGTTTATATATGCATGGTCCGTTTTTCTATCTTGCCTATATTTTAATTTTAATTCTTTTATTAGTGAATATGCAAATGCATACTGATCCTTTGCTATAAATTCTTTTACGATTTTGTAATCTTTTTCTTCATCGGTAAATACATGTGTAGGCTGTGCAAAGGCAATACAGTATAGTATTGTAGCAGCTATAGATAATAATATTCGTTTGCTCATATTTAAAATAATAATTAAAAAAAGTACTTTTATTTTATATTCAATAATATCGTTTGCAACAATTATACCGTTTCTAAAAAAAAATAACACAATAATATTTTTGCAATGTAAACAAATGAAAAGTATTTTTACTTCTCTCATAAAACGTTCACAAAATTTTAAACATTTATAAACACTTTAAATTTAAAAAAAAAACATGAAGAAATTATTATCTACAAAATATTCTAGTGGAGCTTTTAATGCTGCAATGCTTTTGCTAAGGCTTGTTGCGGGTTTATTAATGCTGCAACATGGTTATGAAAAACTAACACATTTTGATGCCACAATGCATGATATGATTAACTTTTTGGGGATAGGACAAAAAGCATCTACAATACTTGTAATTTTTTCAGAATTTTTTTGTAGTGCTTTATTAATTATTGGTTTGTTTACAAGGTTTGCATGCATTCCCCTTATTATTACTATGGTAGTTGCTATGTGGAAGGTGCATCACAATGATTATTTACATGAAGATGCGGTGAGCTTATATATTGTAGCATATCTTACATTATTGTTTGTAGGTGCAGGAAAAATTAGTGTGGATAGTATGATTGGGAAATAGGGAAGAGCTTAGTGGGGAGTCGGGAGTAATGTTAAGATAGAGGCATTCGTAGGCTTTTTTTTGTAATTTAATAATCATGCTAAGACTAACTCAATTTTACGCAAAAACTTAATCTATCTTAACACATATTTACACACACATGTATACAAGCAACACAAACATTCGTATTCACTACGCTCTCACAGACCAAATGGGAATAGTGTATTATGGTAACTATGCTCAGTTTTATGAAATTGGGCGTACTGAAGCCATAAGACAACTAGGTTTTTCATATAAAGATTTAGAAGTTATGGGCATAATAATGCCAGTTGTAGAAACCAATAGTAGCTTTTTGCGCCCAGCAAAATATGATGATGTAATAACGGTAAAAACTATTTTGCAAGAATTACCTACTGCACATAGTATAATATTTTATACAGAAATATTTAATGAAGCCAATAAATTGCTAAACAAAGGCAGTACTACTTTATATTTTATAGATTTGGTTACAATGAAAAAAGTAAATATGCCACAATTTTTTTTTGATAAATTAAAAAAATATTTTAAGTAGTTAATAGATATTTATGTATTAGTTAGAAATACAACAAATTTTACAAAAAAAATTTGAATGCTAAACTACCCCTGCATATTCCTCCATATATTCATAACCTTTATTTAATTTTCCTTTTTTTATAATAGTTGCATTATTTATTAATCTATTTTCTTTTCCACTAAATAAGTCTGTAAATACATGTTTTATTAATTGTTCACCAAAATATCTACTAGCATCTTTTGGAAGTTCATTGGGCAAGTTGCCTACAGCCATAATATCTACTGAATTTTGCAAGTATGGTACGGTTTTTTCAAAAGTATTTTTATCTACACCATACACAGGGTTTGCAATGTTACTATCACCTAGGTTGCATGGTACGGAGCCACCCATATCATCAGTAATATCTGCAATAGTCTTTATTCGAAAACTTTCATTTTTTAAATCAATATTTTCAAATAACCGAGGTATTTTTTGCTCCCAGTAAATACCATTCATCAAAATATCTGTTTGAAATGTATAAGGCAAAAATTTGCACTTGTAGTTTGCAGGATTTTCATGAAAGTCAGTTCTGCTGTAATTTTTAGTAATTATATGTGTGTATAAATTCCCGCCTTTTAAATGTACATAAACGGGGTAAGTATAATTTTTTACTAAATAGTCTTCTGGTTCTACTTCGTTTATGCCCATAAGATTCATAATTTCAAGTACTCCATGTGCTACTCTGCCGCTTCCGGTAACTGCTATTTTTATATTAGGTAATTTTAAGCCAAAATAAGTGTGTATAAGGTGTTGCAAATTTTTACCTCCATTTACTCTTTCTAAATTATATGCACCAGTTCTTTTGCCATAAGCCATCATACCATTGTGAGCACCTACAATACCTGCAAAAAAACCAAAGCCAATTATTCTTGCACCGTCTTCATGTTCTAAGCATTCATAATCAATAAGTGTTATATTTTTTTCAATAATTTTTTTCAACAATTTTTGATTGTATGGTTGCAGCTTTTTTGTGTGTGAAAAAAATAAATATGTTTTATTTTCAATGAGCATATCTACGGGTATTTCTTTTATGCCCAATAAAATATCACATTCATGCATTTCTTCTTTTACTTCTACACCAGCAAGTAAATATTCTTTATCTGTAAAGCAGCGGCTTTCACTAGTTTGTACTATTACTTTTATTTGTGGGTGGTTTTGTCTAATCCATTTGCATTGCGCTGGTGTAAGCGCTACACGGCTGTCTGCTGGTATTTTGCCTTCTCTTATAAGTCCAATAGTTGTCATTTTGTATAATTTGCTGGCGCAATTTACTGCATGCATTTTATTTAGGGTGTACATTTGTAAAATGAATTATTACAATTTATTTCAATTGCCTCAGAGCCCCATTGTAGATAGGGTTCTTGTATCAAAAAAATATATAGAATTGCAAAAACAATATCATCCAGATTATTTTACAAAAGAAAATGAAGAAGATAAAGAAAATGCTTTAGCAATATCTGCAAATATTAATAAAGCATATAACATTTTTAGTAATAAAGATAAAACGATTGAATATTTTTTGCAAATAAAAAATGTAATTATCGTAGATGAAAAATATAATCTTCCACCAGATTTTTTAATGGAAATGATGGAATTGAATGAAACATTTAATGAAAACATAAATATTGAAAATGAAATAAAATCTTTTGAAAATGCTTTAAATGAAACTATCAAACCTATATTGGCGTTGGGTGCAAGCTCACTATTAGATGAAAATACACTTCAACAATTAAAATTATATTATTACAAGAAAAAATATTTAAAAAGGATTTTGGAGAGATTAGAGGATTGATGTATTATTGCAATCGAATCTAAAATTTTAGAATGCCCATGTGGCGGAATTGGTAGACGCAGCAGACTCAAAATCTGCCATTCGCAAGGGTGTGAAGGTTCGATTCCTTTCGTGGGCACAAAACAAAATCCCTGTAACTTTATTGTTATAGGGATTTTAGTTTATCCTGTTCTACATGAAAAATTATTAGTATTTTGATTTTTTAATGTTAATATTTATCCACCTCATGAAAAGCATATAAAATAATATATATGGTACAAGGTGTGAGAAAGTAATGCTAGATTTTGATTTAGCTTTATTTTATGAAGTAGAAACTAGGATATAAATCAAGCGGTAAAGCGCAATGAAGACAAATTTTCCGAAGATTTTATGTTTACTCTCTCAGCTAAAGAGTGGAATTTTATACAGTTTTAAAATGCCGAAACTACAACCGGAGGTAATCTATCATCACAAATTGTGATGATGATGGGTTCAAAATCTACATACTCATCAAAATTAGTGATGAGTTAAAAAAGGAACCGGGGTAAAACATATTTGCCTTATGCATTTACATAACATGGAGTTGCCATTCTTGCAAGCGTATTACGTTGCAAAAAGCAATAGTCATAAATATTGCAATTGTAAGGGCATTTATTGCCATGCGTCGTTTTGCTAAAAAAAGATAATTTATTAGAACAAATACAAAAGTTAAAAACCGAAATGCAAACTCTATTTAGTGAGCATAATGTGCTACTTACTGACATTTATGATGTACTTGAAAATATGCCAGGCAAAAAGCAAGATAAAATTTTTGAAAAAAAAAAATGTGGGGGGAAAGGGAAAGAATTGGATTTAATAAATAGAAATAAAACAACCGTTGCAATTTTTTACTTAAACAATTTCTTCTTTAACTTTTTATAATTACCTACCAAAAAATTATTCGCTAAATTGCCCCTCTAAATAAATTTTATATGCCAGATACGGCACAAAAAAAGCGCATTGCCATATTTGGCTCCACAGGTTCTATAGGTACACAAGCATTGGATGTAATACGTACGCATACAAATTTGCTAGAAGTAGAAATTTTAACTGCACAAACAAATTATGAGTTACTTATAAAACAAGCCTTAGAATTTTTACCAAATGCCGTAGTAATAGGAGAGGAGAGCAAATTTGATATTGTAAAAGATGCATTATCTACAACCAATATTAAAGTATTTGCAGGGGAAAAAGCATTAGAAGAAGTGGCAGATTTTGATACTTACGATGTAATTTTAACTGCAATTGTAGGCTTTGCAGGATTGCGCCCTACATTAAAAGCAGTTAAAAAAGGT
>JAYUJS010000242.1:0-1151 GCA_043765095.1 Ferruginibacter sp. | reverse complement strand
CTAAGGGATTTGCTGCTTCGTTGGCTTATGTAGCATCTACTGCTGCTAATTTATTTGATGGCAGTGGTGATCAACCTTCTTCAGCATGGCAGAGTACTTCTACAGTAAGTGGTTCAAATAACTCTCCTTTAGCTGCTGCAGGTTTTGTTGTACCTACAAGGGTTATTGCTTCTATTTCTTATGCAAAAGAATATTTAAAGCATTTAAAAACTACTGTATCTTTATTTTATGAAGGTCAATCTCAAGGACGATATTCAAATATTTATACTTCAGACTTTAATAGAGATGGAAATTCTAATGATTTAGTTTACGTTCCGTTAGACAAAGCAGAAATTATATCTATGTTAGTTCCTAGGGCTGCTTCAGGAGTAATACCCGCATATTCTGTTGCACAACAAGCAGATGCATTAGAAACATATATTTCACAAGACGAATATTTAAGTAAACGTAGGGGTAAAACTGCAGAAAGAAATGAAGGTCTTTATCCTTTTAGAAGTCAAATAGATTTTAAATTATTACAAGATGTATTTGTAAATATTGGCAAAAAAAGAAATACAATACAATTTAGTTTGGATATTTTCAACTTCGGTAATTTATTAAACAAAAATTGGGGTGCTGTAAAAACACTTACTCTAAATAGTTTTGGTAATGCAGCCTTATTAGCACCCACTAACACTGCATCTCTTGTAGCAGGTGGTGCAGTAAAACCCACTTTTAATGTAGCTTTAGACCCAAGTGGTAAATTACCTACTGAAACTTTTAGAACAATACAAACACCAACATCTACTTACTTCATGCAGTTTGGTATTAGATATATTTTTAACTAAAATACCTTTAAAAAAATAAAAAAATATGAAAAAGAATTTAATAAAAATATGTTCTATTGCTTTTTTAACAGTCTCGTTTTTATCATGTAAAAAAAATACTGTTGTTTTAAGTACAGTTGAAAAGTATTTATTAATAGGTACAGTAGATGCAGCAAGAACAACTATTGTTCCGGCTCCTGTAGCTACAAAAGCAGAATTTTTAATAACATATAACAATGCAAATAGTTTTGGAGAAGCACAAAGTGTTCTTTCTGGAACATTAAATTTAACTGGATTTAATGTGAAAGTAGATACAATTACAACTAAGTTTCAAATATTAGATGC
>JAYUJS010000241.1:0-1151 GCA_043765095.1 Ferruginibacter sp. | reverse complement strand
GTATTGCTGCTCATAAAACTTGCTTGATGACCAAAGTTTATACTTTTTACTCTTTTGTAAGCACACGCCATTGCAGTAATACTTTCAAAATCGTTTATTATTAAATCGTATTTTTCTATTGGTAAGTTTTTTACTTCATTAAATATTCTTTTTGGTTGCAAAGATTTTAGGGTATCAAAATAACTTAGCCCACCATTGCCGCTGTAAAATAAACTTAGTCCCTTGCTTCGGTATTGTACATTTGCATTTATCGGTAAATTACTATTGCTTCCGCTAAGAAATATATCTACAATACCAAATTGTTCTAAACAAGGTAGTATTTCCATTGCTCTGCTTATGTGTCCATTACCAGTAGCTTGTACGGCATAGAATATTTTCATAATAAGTGTTTTTTATGAAATAAATTTGTGTAAAAATGAAGTGTAAACCTGAGCTTTTAAAAGTCGTGTTCGTTTATTCAAACCAGCATCAACAAGCTCAGATTACTAATATTATAACAATTTGCGATTCTAAATAAAATTTCTCATTTCTTCATAAACCAGTAATGAATTAATGTAATAATTTACCTCCTCGGAAACTACATTAAAAGTTGGTTTGTCTTTGTGTATTATGCGAACTGGCATTTGCTTTTCATTATAATAAAAAATATTCCATTCTTTATTGTTGTACTCTAATGCAGATAAATTCTCTATCCAATCGCCAGAGTTTATGTAAGTAACACTACCCTTCTGTGTTTTAATAATTCTTTTTTCTGGGTGATGTATATGTCCACAAATAACATAATCATATTTTTTTTCAATAGCAATTTCAGCTACTGTATTTTCAAAATTATTTATAAATGCAATCGCTTTTTTTACACTACTTTTTACTTTTTTAGAGAAAGAAATTTTTTCGCCACCAAATGTTTTTGATACGAAGTTTATAAAGCGATTGAGGAGAATTAATACATCATACCCATGCCCACCAAGTTTTGCCAATATTTTTGCGCTACCTTTTGTACTATTATCAAATACATCTCCATGAAAAACCCAAATAGATTTTCCATCAATTTCCAATAAAAATTTATCTGCTAAAATAAAACTACCCATGCTCAAACCTGAATATCTACGCAGCATTTCATCATGGTTGCCTGTTATATAAATTACCCTTGT
>JAYUJS010000240.1:0-1152 GCA_043765095.1 Ferruginibacter sp. | reverse complement strand
ATAGAGCAGCCAAAAGAAAAATATTTTAAATGCCCCGATTTATCACAAATAGAAGCTGCATCAAAATCAGCTGTAAATTTAAATCGCTTTTTTAGTTTTACACTGGGCTCTTTACCTGACCAACTTATTACATTTACAGAATCTGTGTTGTCCGCAGCAATCCATTCGTTATCGTATTTATTTTGAGCTGAAAGGTGGTTTGCTATGAAAAAACAAACCATTAGCATAGTTATTTTTTTCATAATACAAGCATTTTAAAGATGAAATAAAAATTAAAAAATGAGGTTGCCAATGAAGACAACCTCAACTATTTTTCAACTATTTTAATGTTGTACTATGATTTTTTCGGTTTTTAAAGTATTACCATCATTGTCTTGGATATGGATAAGATACATTCCATTTTCCAAATTAGACACTGCTATTTGGTTGTTTGCTCTTTCGATCTTACTTGTAAGTACAGTTCTACCGTTAACATCAGTGATGTTTAGCTTGCTTGCCTTTTCAAAATCGTAGAGAGAAAGATACAAAATATTGTCCACTGGAGTAGGATATACAACAGAAGTCGTGTTGTTTTTTACTACTTTTGAAATAGGTCTTATATCAATATCTGAACAATTGTAATCGTCAGGATAAAGGCTACGCTCACAATTTGGCAACAAATCACGTGCATACCATACCGCAGAACCTGATTCTGTGATACATTTTCTAGCAATTTTTCTTAATTTTGCTAAATCTTTATCGTCTAGTCTGCCGTTTTGAATAGCTGCTTTTAGCCAAAGAGAATAGACTGTTTTGTAATCTTTTTCGTATTCATTGGAAGGTTCTAGGCTTTCGCTTTGCGCATATAAATCTTCTAGCGTAGCCATTCGTTTTTTATCTACATTGCTACGAATACCTTGTAATTGAGTATTTACGCCACTTAATTCTTCGCTTTTCACTTTTATTACATCGTGTACAAAACTAGGCAAATCTTGCTCATTACCATATTGCGCTCCCATACTAGCGAGGTATTCACTCATAGTATTGGTTATCAAAGTTTGTTTTTCTAGCAATTCATCTAACTTTTCTGCATCGGAATTGTCTATATCAAAAGACCTATCCAAAGCATTTTTGATTTGTGTATATTTTTCTACATTAGTACCTTGCATGGTT
>JAYUJS010000239.1:0-1154 GCA_043765095.1 Ferruginibacter sp. | reverse complement strand
GAAATAAAAAATGCTGCTTTATGTTTATAATCTTTTTTATAAAAGTGTATGATTTAATTAAAAAATTTTGAGCATAACAATAATTAATACAAATAATAATTGAATTTAAATTTACTTATTGTTATCTTAATAATTTATAAATATTATTAAAATAAAATATGATTTAAACATTAAAATAATAAATATTTAAAAATCAAAAAAGAGTTAAAAAAAATGTGTATAAATATTCTATAAAAAAAATTACATTTTTGTATCATTTAAAATTTTGCTTTCTATTTTTATAATTCTTTTATTAAAAATTTATTGAGATTAGACTATATTTTTCACCCAAACATTTTTAAAAATAATTTAGAATGTATATTTATAAAATAAAAAATTTAATGAATACATCAGCTAAAGAAATAATAGAAGCAAAGCGTAGCTTGCTTAAAGGCGCTACCAAACAGCTTAAAAAAGAATTTATTGGTATTAATGGAATTATAGATGAACTAGCAGATGCTATTTTGCCTTGGTGGCTTTTTCCTGAAAACCAAATGCGACCTTTAATTATTAACCTTTGGGGCATGACGGGTAGCGGTAAAACCGCACTCATAAAGCGTTTGAGCATGTTGCTATCTTACGAAAACTTTTTACTTCGGTTTGATATGGGAGAGTTTGGCGCAAGTAGTTCTTTTCTAAAATATTCACTTACAAGGCAGCTTATACAATTTAGCGGCACTAGCCCCATCATCGTTTTAGATGAATTTCAATTTGCAAAAACAAAAGATGAGCAAGGCAAAGAAGTAAATAATACAAGCTTGAGAATAATTTGGGATTTGCTAGATAGCGGTGAATTGCTATATGAGCCAGATGGTAGCGCCTATTATCTTACTAAAGCAAAAAAGGTTATTCAAATTTTAACAGCTGCTAAAAAAAATGATGTACAAATAACCAATGGTATTATAAAAAGCAATGTGAAGGAAATGTACGATACCATTACCGCTTTTAACTTTGGCTACCAAGATAGTGGTGTGGATAGAAGTGAAGGAAAAACACCTTACAAGGATGAAGAAATATTACTGTCGGATATTTTTTGTACAGGTATTTATGAAATGAATGATAACACATTTACAGACTATAAAGAAGTAGTAGCACACATAAAAACCTTGCCAGAT
>JAYUJS010000238.1:0-1158 GCA_043765095.1 Ferruginibacter sp. | reverse complement strand
TTATTTTAGATTTGATAGACAAGTAAACATAAGACTTACTGCAATGAATGCTTTTAATATGCTTCGAAAATTTATTATAGAAAAATAATTTATTTACTAAATATTTTTTTTAGTAAGCTAATACTGCTTTTATCTCGTATACTTATTATAGTTTTTAAATTTTTATTTTCCCAATGTTAGTAACGCTTACCATTATTAAATACCGTACAAGGTATATACCATTTGCTTTTTTTGCAATGGCAATACATCGATTACCGATGTGGCTGCACAAAAATATTAGTTTTTACAAACTAATGGGTACTGGCAAAAATGGCACTTTCGATAAAACACCAGACCTCAAGCAATGGGCTATTATGGCAGCACACAAAGAAAATATATCAGAGTTAAGTTTAGCAAACCTTTATGGTAATTTTATTGCAAGTTGGCTATGCTTTTTTAAATGTACTACCACCATTTACGAGCTTGAGCCTGTAGAAAGCCACGGAACCTGGGATGGTATAAAACCATTTGGAATACTACCTGCAAAATCTGACTACGAAGGAAAAATTGCGGTAATTACTCGAGCTACAATAAGACTTAGTAAGCTAAAATATTTTTGGCAAAACGTAGCGCCTATTGCGGCAAAAATGGTGCAGGCCAAGGGTTTTATAAAATCGTATGGGGTAGGAGAGATACCTTGGGTAAAGCAAGCAACTTTTAGTATTTGGGATAGCAAAGAAGATATGAAAAATTTTGCTTACGGTATGAAAGAGCATGCTGAAGTAATAAAAAAAACAAGGCAACAAAAATGGTACAGCGAGGATATGTTTACGAGGTTTATTGTAAAGAAAATTTTATAATAAATTTATTAACTGTTAAAAAAATATTGAATTTTGGTTATAAAAAATTTTATTAATTTCAAATAAAAAACGCACCAAAACCTTTTATGCGTTTTAATATTATTTAATTTATCTATCTTCCAAACATTCTGATATTTCCACCTGCCCCACCAATATCTTTCACATTCTTTAGCTCTACATCTTTTGGAATTTCAAATTCTTTGTCAGCTACATCTTTATTTATCTCTAATTTAGTTACTGCTACTTCCATTACTCTACCTCTCTGCATTTTTCTACTATACATCATTACAAAACCATCTATTTTATCAAAGCTTTCGGC
>JAYUJS010000237.1:0-3243 GCA_043765095.1 Ferruginibacter sp. | reverse complement strand
TGTTACTATTTTACTTAAAATCTTAGCTGAGAATTGTTGCCACTGATGCCACAGGGGCACAGTTTTGCTCTTTTGAATTTGAATTTTAAAAAGATTTTGATATTTATGTATTTTTCAGTTTTTCTGTGCCACTTCTGGCAAAGAATTCTAATTGTATTTATTAATGAAAAAAATAAAATATTTTTATAATACCAATACCCTACGCTACGAAAAGCTATCTACGCCATTGCATATAAGATTGTTGAGGCTCTTTGGGTTTTTATCAGCGTTAGTGGTAAGTAGTGGTATTGTAATTTATTTGTATAATAAATTTGGTCCAAAACCTAAAGACCCCGAAGCTGCTCGCTACGAATTAATGAAGGATAACTATAAAATATTAAAAATAAAAGTGGGTGATTTAGAAGAACAAATTGCTAGTTTAGAAAAAAGAGATAACGAAGTGTATCGATCTATTTTTGAGCAAAACCCTCTGCCCGATAGTGCTAGAGTAAAATTAATAGAAAAGCAAAAAGAGATAGCAAAAGTAAATGGGTTAACAGATGAAACACTTTCAAAAGAAATAGCGGCACAGTTAAATAACCTTGATGCACGAATAAAATACCAAATGAGCAGCTATGTGGGTATAGAAAAATTGATACAAAACCAAGGAGAAAAACTAGCAAGTATACCCGCTATACAGCCCATTAGCAATAAACAACTTACTAGAATAGCAAGTGGGTTTGGTTTTCGAATACACCCAATATATGGCATTGCAAAAATGCACAATGGGCTAGATTTTACCGCACCCCAAGGCACGCCAATATACGCTACTGGCGATGGGCAAGTAACCACAGCAGGGGTAGGCGGCGGCACAGGCAACCATGTAATAATAAACCATGGCTATGGCTATGAAACAGTGTACATGCACATGGTACGCATAAAAACAAGCGTGGGGCAAAAAGTAAAACGAGGCGAAATAATAGGATGGGTTGGTAGCACAGGAGCTAGTACAGGCCCACATTGCCATTACGAAGTGCACATAAATAGTATACCAGTAGATCCTGTATATTTCTTTTACAACGACCTTAGTGGCGAAGAGTTTGATAGAATGCTAAAAATAGCTACTACGGGTAGTGCGAAGAGTTTTGATTAAATTGCAGCCATGCCTCCTAAACAAGCGTCTTTATTTGATTTTTTTGATGAGCCTGCACTCCAAAAAGTACAGAGTAAAAATGCTTTTACCCATACAGAGCCTGTGCTTGAATCTATTCTAGAAGAAATTGTACCGATAGTAATAAATGAAGTGCCAGTAGAAGTTGAATTTGTAGTAAACCCAATAGTAGAAGAAACTGTATCAGTAGAAAAGAAAAGTAATAGAGGTAGAAAAAAATTAACTGATGTAGTTCTTGCGTCAGATTTGTTAGATATCCCTTCGGATGACATTTTGTTTCAAAAAAAATATTATGGTATAGGCATTGTAGCAGAAATGTTTAAAGTAAAGATTTCGCACATTCGTTTTTGGGAAAAAGAATTTGATATACTTAAGCCAAAACTAAATGGTAAAGGTGATAGGCATTTTAGACCAGAGGATATAAAAAATTTAAAACTAATACATCATCTAGTAAAAGAAAAAAAATATACAATAGAAGGGGCAAAAGATTTTTTAAAAAGTAATAAAAAAGTAGAAGAGGTTTTTTCAGTAATTGAAGAATTAAAAAAAACAAAATTGTTTTTGAATGAATTGAAAATGAGTTTATAAATAGTTATAGGTTAAATTAAAAAAAACTAAATTAAAAAAATGAAAAAAATAATTATTGTATTTATATCTATCACTATGGCAGTAACAAATGTACAGGCACAAACGCCGTATACCAATACAGTAAATGATAGAAAAGAGACCGTACTAAATGGTATCATTACAAAGTATGCAATTGCCAATAATGATATTTTAAAAAATTGGTATACTCCCAACTTTGCAAGCTATAAGCCAGATACAGTAACCCTTTCAGCTATGCAAGCTGCAAAAGGCAAAGTGCAATTTGTAATATTTGGTGGCACTTGGTGCGAGGATACTCAAAATATTTTACCTAAATTTTTTAAACTACAAGAGCTAGCTGGCATAGATGATGCAAGCATTAGTTTTTATGGAGTAGATAGAGCAAAAAAAACATTGGGTAACATAAACGACGCATTTAAAATAACAAACGTACCTACTATTATTGTAATGAAAGATGGCAAAGAAACTGGAAGGGTAGTGGAATATGGCAAAACGGGTAAGTGGGATGTGGAGTTAGCGGAATTAATAAAATGAATAATTATCTTATTATTGCAATGTTAAACCTGCCTAAGGGTAGGCAAGTTGTTATCAGCTGTTGTAATTTTATTTATATTGTTCTCTATATTTGGTGCATGGTCTACTATAAATTTTTCCATAAGATCCATTATGCTAAAATTTATATTATGTTTTACTAAATCAAATTCTGGCTTAGTAAATGGGTGTGTAAAATATTCCACAAGTATTATTATTCCATCTTTTGTATAATCAGCAAAAAAGGCTTCGTATTTTACAATATTTTCAGGTTCACTTTTTAGTAAATTATTTATATCTGTTATTAATTTTTTTAGTTCATCTGTTTTTGTTTTGTCAGATAAATTTAATTTTATTTCTGCCCTCCATTTACTGCGCATACTCATATTATCTACCACGCCATCTACCATTAATTTATTGGGCACTGTTACCAAAGTTTTTTCTAATGTGCGTATGCGTGTACTGCGTAAGCCTATGTGTTCTATCTTTCCTGTTACCGAATCTACTTTTACATTATCACCGACTATAAAAGGTTTGTCAAAAAAAATTATGAATGATGCAATTAGGTTTTCCAAACTTTCTTTAGCAGCCAATGCTATAGCCGCACCTACTATACTTAGGCTTGTAAGCAAAGTGCCCACTGGTTGATTAAAACAAGCTTTTAATAAAAATAAAAAACTTATAATTACTATAATAACTTTTAAAAAATCTCTTAAAAAGAAAACTAATTGGTCGTCTCCTCTCTCCGTTGTAGTGGCAGCTTTTTCTTCCATTACAAATGCAATAAAATCTATAAAACGTAGCATTAGTATGGTAAATGAAATAATAATAATTCCATTACCCATTTTTCTAAAAATTATTTCGCTAGTTTGACCATGAATAATAAAAAGAAAAGCATGAGGAAAATTTAATTTTTCAATAGCTAAAATACTTATAACTATTAATAAAAACCAGCC
>JAYUJS010000236.1:0-1160 GCA_043765095.1 Ferruginibacter sp. | reverse complement strand
CATTCAGCAGGGTTTTCTCTCCATTTTAACAAAGAATTTAATGCCACTTCATTTAATTCTCCTTGTTCTTTTGCATGATTTATAAGGGCTTCATAATTACTAAGACTGTACAATTTTATACCTGCTTTTTTAAAAGCTGCCGTGGCTTGTGGAAAACCGTAGTTAAAAATAGAAATCATTCCTTCAATTACTAATCCTTCCTTTTGTAATACTTCGCACACTTGCAAGCTACTTTTACCTGTAGATATTAAATCTTCTATTACAATTACTCTTTGCCCTGCTTCATACATCCCTTCTATTTGGTTACCCATGCCATGCTCTTTTGGCTTTGGGCGCACATACATAAAAGGAAGTTTTAGTTGGTCTGCTGCCATTGCACCCCAAGATATGCCACCTGTGGCTACACCTGCAATAGTTTCTGCCTCTGCAAATTGTTCAAATATTACTGCACTCAATTCGCTTTTTATAAAATCTCTTACAAAAGGAAAACCCAATGCACGCCTATTATCACAGTAAATAGGGCTTTTCCACCCACTTGCCCATGTGTATGGGTTTTCAATGTTTAATTTTACTGCGTTTATTTGCAATAGTTTTTCTGCAATACTGCTTGCTGCTGACATCATTAAAATTTATTTTAGCAAAGATAATGACTTGGCAAATGATTGTATATTTTTACAAGAGAGAAAGTAGATACTTAAAAGTTTATGGATTCAGGTTTAAGCTACCATGCTTTTGGTTGTTGACACTATTAACATACTAATCAACACATAATTTAACAATAAAAATAATTAACAAATAAACTAACCAACCACAAAATATGTTGCTAAAAATTTTTATAAACGAGAAGCCAATTTACCTAACCAATACATTATCGGAGGAGCAAATCGTTTTATCTAAACAAGAAAATGTAATTTTTATAAATAATGAGAGAGTAGAAGCTAAAAATATTTTAGAGAAACTAGATGAAGAAAATATTATAGCCGCAATAATATTAGGTAATAATTTTACTGCTGTAAAAAAAGATTTTTTCGCACAGTTTGAAGTTATAGAAGCTGCTGGTGGTATTGTACAAAATGAAAATAAAGAACTTTTATTTATTTTTAGAAGAGGCAAATGGGATTTACCAAAAGGTAAATTAGAAAAAGGAGAAACAATTGAAA
>JAYUJS010000235.1:0-3248 GCA_043765095.1 Ferruginibacter sp. | reverse complement strand
AAATTTTTAATATTTATCCAATTTATGCTACATAAAATAGGCACTATTAAAAAAGGAAAATAAATACTTCTATAACGTACCATGGAGCCAGCATTGGTAGTAATGTAGCCAGTAAATAGAAAAATTAAACTAGTAAATAGTATTCCAAAAATTATAAAATTGTTGTTGAAGTTTTTTAAAGGATAAATAATTGATATTACAAAAAGCAGTAAAAATAAAATTATTTCAATAGCAAAAAAATTTAAGTAAATATTATCAAACTCAGTAGGGTAGGGCGATAGAAATGAATGCCTTAAAGCAGCAGGGGCAGATTTTATAAAACTTTGTACGGTAGGCTGCAATGTATCATTTTGAAATTGTGACTTTGCAAACCCAAGTGCAAAAAAAGATTGCTGCCTATTTACAACCAACTGCAAAGGCTTATACTTCTCAGGCAAAAAAGTTGAAAATAATATTAATGCAAAAGTTAATACTAAAAAACTTATAAATAATTTACTAGGTTTTACATTAAACCTTACGCTTACAAACCATCCAATAGCACACAGCAATAAAATTATTGCAATAAAATTTCTAATAAGAAGTATTATTATAAATGATAAAAATAAATAGGTTATTCGTTTTTTTGTAAATTTATTTTGTAATCCGAAAAACATACAATAGCAAAAAAATGATAATGCGGTAAACACAATCATATCTTTACCAATAATAGAACTATAATACAACATAGATGGAAGCAAAAAGCAGCCAATAATAATACTCCATTTTTGGCTTGGATAAATGGTTTTAAAAACTCGATACAAAGCTATATGCCCAACAAAAGCAATAAAATTAAAAAACAAACTATTTATATAGTAATTGCCTTTGCTAAAAATATTTAGTACCCCCATTGTTTTTATTAAAATATTATTTCGCAGATCGTTCCAAAAAGAGTTGGTAGTACTAAAAAAACCATCAATGCCATTACTATAAGCTGATGGCAAGCTATCAGTAAAAAAAATAAATGGATGGCTAATTAAATTATTATACTCTACTATACTTTGATATGTGTAGTAACAAGCATCAGCATTATCGTTATAAATGTAATGATTTACAAGCCCTCCAACTACCCCTGCTGCTATTTTTATAATGAAAAGGAACAAAATAAATGTTGTACTTAAAGCAGTTTTTTGCACAAATTTTATTTTGGTAATAAAATATGCTAAAGCCAAAAAATATATGAAAAATATGATGTACAGCAATCCTATTAAAATTTAGATGTGGGAAGATAGTTAAAATAATGAAACTGTTTTATTAGCTTTAAACAAAATGCATTTGTAAATTTGCGCACATACAATTAAATACGCCAATATAATTATGGAAATAACTACTGAAACCGCCGCACAACTACGCATTACCGAAGAAGAATTTGAACTCATAAAAACTAAACTTGGCAGAACGCCAAATTTTACTGAGTTGTGCGCCTTTAGTGTTATGTGGAGTGAGCATTGCAGTTATAAAAACTCCATAAAACTATTAAAAACTTTGCCTCGTGATGGTGCAAAAATGCTAATAAAGGCAGGTGAGGAAAATGCAGGGCTAATGGATATTGGCGATGGGTATGGAGTAGTATTTAAAATTGAAAGCCACAATCACCCGAGTGCTATCGAACCATTTCAAGGAGCTGCAACAGGTGTGGGAGGCATAAATAGAGATATTTTTACTATGGGTGCAAGGCCTATTGCTTCTTTAAACTCATTACGTTTTGGAAATTTAAGCGAAGCAAAAACGCAACATTTATTAGCTGGTGTGGTAAAAGGTATTGGGCATTATGGCAATTGCTTTGGCGTTCCAACAGTAGGTGGAGAAATTTATTTTGAAGAATGCTACCATACTAACCCATTGGTAAATGCCATGAGCGTTGGCATTCTTAAAAACGGCGAAACTGTTTCTGCAACTGCGGAAGGAGAGGGCAATCCAGTTTTTTTTGTAGGAAGTGCAACGGGTAAAGATGGCATAGGTGGTGCATCGTTTGCCAGTGCAGAAATAACGGAAGACAGTGTACAAGACCTACCTGCAGTACAAGTAGGTGATCCATTTCAAGAAAAAAAACTACTAGAAGCTTGCTTAGAAGTAATACAAACTGGCGCTGTAGTAGGTATGCAAGATATGGGCGCAGCGGGCATTATATGCTCTACTGCTGAAATGAGTGCCAAGGGAAAAGCAGGTATGCGTATAGATTTGGAGAAAGTACCTACACGTCAAAAAGATATGAAGGCTTGGGAATTATTGCTAAGCGAAAGCCAAGAGCGTATGCTATTGGTGGTGGAAAAAGGAAAAGAAAAAGTAGTGCTAGAAATTTTTGAAAAATGGGATTTGCCTTGCAGCGAAATTGGCGAAGTTACGAATGATGGCATGCTGCAATTTTTTATGAACGGGGTATTAGAAGCCTTGCTACCAGCTGATGAATTGGTACTTGGCGGTGGCGCACCACAATACACAAGAGAAGTACGTGAGCCAGCATACATACAAAAGATAAACGCTTTTGATGCTATAAAAATACCTGTACCAGAAAATTTAAAAGCCGTTGCCGAAAAAATAATTGCCATACCAAACATAGCAAGCAAACGGTGGGTATACGAGCAATACGATAGCATGGTAGGTGCAGGTACCGCAAGTACAAATGCGCCAAGCGATGCTGCCATTGTAATAGCAAAGCCTACCAACAAAGCACTTGCACTTACTACAGACTGTAACAGTCGCTATGTATTTGCAGACCCGTACAAAGGCGCTATGATTGCTGTGGCAGAAGCTGCTCGTAATATTATATGTAGTGGTGGCGAGCCTTTGGGCGTAACTAACTGCCTCAATTTCGGTAACCCATACGACCCAGAAGTATACTGGCAGTTTAGCAATGCAATAAAAGGAATGGGTGAGGCTTGTGTAAAATTTAATACACCTGTTACAGGTGGTAATGTTAGTTTTTACAATCAAAGCCCTGATGGGCCTGTGTACCCTACACCTACAATTGGTATGGTTGGGTTGTTAGAAACTGTGGCAGATAAAATGACAATGAATTTTAAAAATGAAGGAGATGCTATTTTTTTAATTGGAGAAAGTAGAAACGATATTAATTCATCAGAATATTTGCATAAGATAATAGGAGAAGAATACAGCCCTTGCCCATATTTTAATTTAGAAGAAGAATACAATTTGCAACAAGCAGTTAGTTCTTTAATAAAAGAAAAATTAATAGCTTCTGCACATGATGT
>JAYUJS010000234.1:0-1163 GCA_043765095.1 Ferruginibacter sp. | reverse complement strand
CAACGCTGGGGTAGTATATTTGCCAAATAGTGCATCAATCACCATTTTAAAAGCACTTTCAAATTCTACAGAAGGTACAGGCATTGGAAATAATAACTTAAACAGAGGAAAATTATTTGGTGGGAATGGTGGCAGTAACACAACCAAAATAGATGTAACTAATAATTATGATATCGCTTGGAAAGCTCCTGCATTTGGCTCGTTAGCTAATGGTTCTCAAAGTTGGAGCCAAGCAGGAAGTTTTACTGCAAATGACCCTGGTGGTACAAGCTACAGTGCATACAATGATTGGTATGTAGGCACTTTTGGTAACACTTTAAGCACAGATAATGTTTATAATATTCCTGTAAATTTAATTAGCCAAACTGGCGGTAGTTTTGAAGTTATTTTTGCTGCCACTTCTAATTTATCTTTAAGTAGAGCATTTGGTAATGCGGATGGTTTTGTAGAAGCAAGCCCTGCCATGGAAGGCAGAGCAAAGTTTTTAGTAAATTATACAATTTGGGAAATTAGGCCATTATTACCATTGAAACTTACTACGCTTAATGCAAAATTGTTAACAGCAAATACAGCTTCAATAAGTTGGCGTAATGAAGGAGAAATAGCGAATACAAAATATTTTTTGCAAAGAAGCTATGATGCTACAAACTGGCAGCAAATTGCAACTATAGTAGATAAAGATAATTCTAACTCCATTGGAAATTACACATTTAAAGATGAAACAATAAACACACTTCAAAAACAAATTTATTATAAAATACAAATGGAAGAATACGGCGGAAAAAATTATTTTTCTGATATAATAAATGTAGAAAACAATACAAAAAATAATTTTGCAGTAGTGCCTTTAACTCAAAAAAAAATGTATCAAATATTAACTCCAAGCTTGGACAGAAATAACTTTGTGAAAATTTATAATACACTTGGGCAGCTAGTACAACAGCAAAGTTTAACTAGCAATAATCAAATAATTAATTTACAAAATATACCAAATGGCACTTATTATTTTATGCTTACTAATTTGTTAGGTTATCAAAAAACGATTGGGATAATGATAGAGTAAATTAGTATAAAATTAGAAAAAAGGTAGTTGATTTTAAATAGGTGATAGTGCTTAAACGCTATCACCTATTTTTAGTTTATTTATTGTGTGGTTATTTATT
>JAYUJS010000233.1:0-1166 GCA_043765095.1 Ferruginibacter sp. | reverse complement strand
CAAAATCTGCAAACTCGGCAGGGTTACTTCTTATGTATGCAGCTTCTTGTTGATATTCATCTTGGGTAATTCCATTGCTTGGATTTAAATTTTGAGGGTTATTTAGTTTTTCATTTACTGTTTTTTTAGATTTATCGCCTCCTTTAAAACTAGTTTGTAATGCTACTTGTGCGTTGGTAAGATTTCCCAAAGAAAATTTATCTTTCATTACTAACCTGTTTTTTGGTCTGCCATTTTCATCTGTTTGATATGGGTCTATACTTGCGCTAGCGCTTACATTTATTTTATCAAATAAGTTTGTTCTTGCAGATAAACTAATTAATGCAAGTTTAAAAGAATCTGCTAAAAAATTATAACTACTATTTATGCTAAGCCCATCTATTAATGTTATTTTTTTATCAGCAGCTGCACTAGTGTCACTACTATTTTTTACTTTCATGGTTATGTTATTATCTATACCAAAAGATATACCACCGTTTCGTATATTACTGTAGGGGCTGTAAATGCCACTATTTTGAAACACGGATATTTGACTTCTTTCTGTAGCGCTTGTATTAGTATAGTAGTGATTATTTTCATTTACGTTTGGGGTGTAGTTAATTGATAATGTTGGTCTAATTTCGTGCCTTATTGCTTTTATTTTACTGTTTTTATTAAAACCAAACATTCCAAAAATACGAGTACTAGCGCCTATTCCAAACAATACTTGCCTTGCTGTATATAATCCTTTTTCTAACGAAATAGTATCTGTTTTTAAAGTGTAGGTATTATAACCTGTTCTTAATTTTTGTTGAAACCAAGTTTCTTGATAGGAAATAGATGGAGATATTTGCAATACGCCTAATGGTGGTAATGAAAGAGTAATGGGAATATTATGTTGTGCGCCATATTTTAAATTATCGCCAATTTGTTTGCCAATATTGCCAGCAGTATCTATAAATGATGTAAGCGTTTTAGTATTTCCTTGGTATCCTATTCCAATATTTTCGTACCATTTTATATTGCCTGTTTGTTCTTTTCTTCTAAAAGGATATTGAGTATTAATATTAAAAGCAATATCTGGCACGTTTAAATTGGTAACCTTTGTTACATTATTTTGATTGTGATTTGCACTAATAGAAATGTTATAAGGTTTATTTTTCCAAGTTTTTGCGTAGGTAATGGAT
>JAYUJS010000232.1:0-1167 GCA_043765095.1 Ferruginibacter sp. | reverse complement strand
ATAATGACAAAAAATTTTACTATAAATTATAAATCATTTATAATTCGTTTAATGGTAAATGAGGAAATGATTTCTTTATACCCACTCATTAATGAATTAAACCCTGCCATGCAGCAAAGTTTATTTGAAGAAAGGTTAGAAGAAATGAAAGATAATAAATTTAACTGCATTGGTATATGGCAAGATGATAAATTAGTAGCATGTTGTGGCTTTTGGATACTAATAAAATTTTATAACGGTAGGCATGTGGAGGCAGATAATGTAGCTGTATTAAAGGATTATAGAAACTTTGGGCTTGGACAAATAATGATGAATTATTTACATGAGCATGCAAAAAAATTAGGCTGTACTGTAAGTGAATTAAACGCTTATGTAAGCAATTATAAAGCACACAAATTTTATTTTAAAGATGATTACAAAATATTAGGTTTTCATTTTCAGAAAACATTAAAAGATTAAAAATAAATTGAGGTGTATCAATAAAATAATTTTATAAATATTTGTTTAATTAAAAATTAATAATAAATTTTACAAAAGGAAATAATATATCCAAAAGCTAACTACCTTCTTTTTTTTAATTATTTTTTTAAGCTCATGTGCCAGTTTTTCTGCCCCAGCAGGAGCTCTATTACAAGTTACTTCTTCTTCATATGGTAAGTGCTAATGAAAAAGCTTTGTCATTAGCTAGATCATATAAAATAAATAGAACAGTTTCAATTCTTTCATTTATAACAATATTTAGTGGTTTAATTTATAGTATACTTGGCAAAGAGGGAAGTAACGAAACTTAGTTGGCAAAACAAATAGGTGTATTTTCTATTCCATGACTGATTATTACAGCACCTCGTACAGCCAGTTTTGCAAAAAGGTCTATTAAAGCATACAATGTTGGATTTTAAAATCTTAATTAATTATAAGTTTAGTTTATAAAATTTACGATACAATTTAATTAAATTATGGTGTAAATTTGTGTAATGAAGAAATTATTATTAACATGTATTTTTGTTGTAACTAGAGTAACCAGTATACTAGCACAATGCTCCATGTGTACAAAAACGGCTTCTCAACTAGGTGAAAAACCTGCACAAGGTTTAAACTCTGGTATTCTTTACCTTATGCTCATGCCCTTTGCAATTGTAGGCTTTGTAGCTTGGCGCTGGTGGAAGG
>JAYUJS010000231.1:0-1167 GCA_043765095.1 Ferruginibacter sp. | reverse complement strand
ATGACTGTCCGCAATTAAGAGCCACCTCCGTACCAAGGGCTAGATATTGAGATATTAAATAATCTGTAAAATAGATTTTCTCCAAAATAGCGCCTGTTAAACTTGTAACAGAATTCATTAAAGTAGTTCTGCATGTACTCGTCACTCACATGATGATGCAATCCAAGTATTTTCTTTTTTGCATTGCTGATAGCTGTATGCACCCATGGTAAAGCCTTGCATATTTTTGTTTTATCTTTTATCACAATTTCTATATGTTTTTTGCAAACCTCTTTTAGTACCCTATAACTTGTCTTACCATCAGTAGTCACAGAAGCATCTGGAGCAATCATTTTTTTTGTTTCATACTCAATATCAAATTTACCTAATGAGGTCACAACATTTATTTTTAAGTAGCCTGCCTTTGTAATTGGACGACCATTTTTGCGTTTATCAATCTCAATAGGGGTGGTAGTAACAGCTACAATTGCTTTCACTTGTCTATCTAGTTCCTTTGCTGGTTTTACTACTGGACCAGTTTCGTCATCTTTCTTTCTTATGCCTTCAAAAAAGCCTTCATCCATTTCTATAAAACCGTCCAACTTGTACTCAGCCTCTCTGTTACCCATTGCTATTCGCAATTTATGCATCAATAACCAAATGGGTTCATAACGTTTATGCCCAACCATTCTTTGCATTTCTGCTGCCGAAAATCCTTTCTTTGTCATTGCCATTAAATAAATAGCCCATAACCACACTTTGTATCCAAGGTTAGAGTTTTCCATTACTGTACCACATTTCAATGTTTGCGAACATTTACAGTTTTTACATTGCCACCTATTTGAACCTGCAATCCAGTAATGCTTTGTACCAGAGCATTTTCTGCAAACTAGACCTGCAAACTCTCTTTGTGCTTTAAAGTGTTGTTTGCAAGCCTCTTCCGTTCTAAAGGTTGAAAAAAATTCATCTAATTTCATAATATCTAAATTTATTAGTACAAATATACTAATTAATTTAGTTTAAAATGCTCCTTTGAAATTTAGATACATATTATATTATTTTAAGTACTCCTTATTGCGGACAGTCATTTAAATTTGTTACTAAATCAGTAATAACACCATTACTAAGTTTCAATTTTATTTCAGAGAAATTTGTCAAGTCAGATGAGCTAGAGATTTTGTAGACTTT
>JAYUJS010000230.1:0-1167 GCA_043765095.1 Ferruginibacter sp. | reverse complement strand
TTTAATAAGCATTTGCAAATCTTTAACATCATTTTTAATTTTTAAAACGTCTAATTTATAATTCGTATCTACATATCATTTACCTTTAACCTTTAAAATTAAAATTATGAAAACATTATTACTAATATTATACATTGCATTATTTGCATCTTGCAGTACTGCTTTTAAAAGTGGGCAAACACCTGATGATTTGTATTATGCAAAACCAACTGGTATAACTGAAAAAAAGGTTGAAAGAGAAGTTACTTACAACCATAATGTTTACAATAATGAAGATAGACAAATACGTATGGCTATTCGTTACCAAAGATGGCGCTCTCTAGATTACGACTATGACTATGACTATTCTTATAGCCCTTATAAATATGGTTTTAACTATGGTTACTATTACAACCCTGCTTATTATCCATATCCAGTATACAATAACACCTACAATGTAAAGTATACTAACCCAAAAAACACAACTATTCGTACGGCTAACCTAGGGGCATACAATAATACAGTAACTACTTATAGCAATTCAAAATTTAGTAATAATGTAAAAACAATATCTATAAGAGGGTTTAATACTGGCCAACAACCTGTAAAAACTACTAATACTCGTAATTACGACAGTAGAAATTACAATCCACCTACGCCAAGCAACAATAGCAGTTCTGGCTCTAGTTCTTCCACACCAGCATCTGGCACATCAGTACCAATGCCAGGCAGAGGTGGTAGATAAAACTTTCTCATCAAAGTATTAAAAAATTACTTTTATTAAAAGTAAAACTAAATTATTATGTATAAAATATTGACCATTGTTTTTTTATTTATAGCTACTAATACATTTTCTCAAATACCAGAAGATGCAATTAGATACACATGGTATCCCCAAAGTGGTACTGCCCGTTCTCAAGCCATTGGTGGGGCGATAGGCTCGCTAGGTGGTGACCTTACTTCAAACTTTGTAAACCCTGCTGGTATTGGATTTTACAAAACTGGAGAAGCTACAATCTCTGCTAATTATTTAATGAATAAACAAAAAATTACTTATAAAGGCTTACAACAAAATGATGACAAAAAATATTTTGGGTTAGGAACATTAGGTTTTGTACTAGCAATACCAAATGAAAACGTAAATAGCTCTAGCACAAAAGCGGTTTCTGTTGCGTTTACACAAAAAGC
>JAYUJS010000229.1:0-1170 GCA_043765095.1 Ferruginibacter sp. | reverse complement strand
GAAATTAACTTTTAATCTGTAATCTAACCAACCTGCTTTTTAATTTTGACATCTTTAGGGCATTTCTATATATGACTTGCCCTTTGTACCATATTGGCTTGCCACAGAATCTTTTACCCTTAATGTATCCGTTAATGCTTTTTTAAAGCCTATTTTTATTTTATAAGTTATTGAATCTTTGGTTACTAATATTGCCTTATCACCATAGCTTTTAAGTTGTGCAATTCTTTTTGTTGCAAGTGCAAGGGTAGAATATTCTTTTTCTACAATATAAAATGTATTACTATCGGCAGTGTTTACTATCATAGGTACACTTATAGTAGCTTTAATGCTGTCTTTTAGATTTACACTTTTTACGGTATCTGTTGTAATATTTGCAATAGTTTCTTTTGGTATATCATCAGTTGTAGTAATAGTAGTATTGCCTTTTTTTGTTGCAAAATAAATTCCTAATGCAGCAGCTGAAAGTAATAAAATGCCTAACAAGCCTAAAACGGCTATTTTACTTTTATTACTGCTTTTATCTTTTTGTGGTGTTGCAAAACTTACTTTTTCTATTATTTTTTCAGTAACAACTTTGGGAGTTTCTGCAAGTAATACATGGGAAGTGCCAGCTTGTACAAAATTATAAATACCAGTTTGAGATTTTTGTAACGTACCAATGCCTTCCAAAACAAGCGGTTTACCAATGTTTAAAAATTGTTTATTAAGCATTATAAACGATTCTAAATCTGAGGTAGCTAAAGGCTTTATTTTTCTTGTATTAGCAATAATATATGTTATCAAACCTTCGTCTACAGGGGCTTTAGGGTCATAAGTAAATTGTATGTAATCTTCGGGTAATATGCTGTCTTTTTCATTATCTAAAGGAATGTTTACATCGCTGGCGATAATAAATGTACCCATATCTTGTAACGTTACTTTTTTATTGCTGTATAAATACTGCACAATTAATTGCTCCATTTTCATCAATAATAATTTTTCCTTTTAGTATATTTTGAGTAACAAACGTACAAGTAAAATTGAACATTGCCAAGCATTAAAAATAAATGAATTAATTTTGTAAAATGTTATCGGAGAAAGAAGAAAAATTTTTGCAATATTGGGAGCAAAATAGGGAAGAACATAGTAGTTTTATTAGTAAACTTATAAGAGGTTTACCTATGGCAT
>JAYUJS010000228.1:0-1172 GCA_043765095.1 Ferruginibacter sp. | reverse complement strand
GGACCAGATGTAGCGAAATGGACTGAAATAGAGTATAATTTGGATTCTTTAGGCAATAAAATAAATGAAATTTTAATTCCATCTTTTAATAAATTAGAACTACACGGAGCTATTAGTATAGATAGTATCTCAAGGATTTATTATGGAGAAAAATTATTAGGTGTAATAGGTAGTAATTATTATTTTAAAACAAATATTATAAAAGTAGATAATAAAAACAATGCTATTTGGAATAAAATAATAAGCGATACCAGCTGGCGAACAGGCATAAAAATGGGCTTTAAGGCAAAAAATAGTGATATTATTTTAGTAGGAAATACAACTTTACCTACACCTATGGGTACTAAATATGTAGTTAAAGAAGGATCGTCTGGTGTTATTTATAGATACGATTTAGACGGCAACTTAAAATGGAAAAGAAGGGATACAATTTTTAATACCTTGTATTCTGAAAAATGGTTTCCTCAATATCCTAAATTCTTACCTGATAGGGCATTCTATATCGCGGTAGAACTCCCAAGCGGCAGCATTATCGCTTGTGGTTTTACAGACCGCTATGATTATGATGTAAAAAAAGATAGTATTAGGGAGTTTCATACAGAAGCGTGGCTCTACAAAGTAGATAAAAATGGCTGTATCAATTCTAAGGATTGTACTACAGTAAGTACAAAAGAAGAACCCAAAACGGAAGCAGAAGAAATCAAGATTTTTCCAAATCCTACCAATGATGTAGTAAACATAGAAATAGCAGAAAATCAACTGATAGACAATATAGAAATCTACAACATCAGCGGAAAAAGATTAAAATATTTTCCTTACCAAAACCAGGAAACAAAAGTAGCCATTGCCTTACCCGAAAACGAAGGCAATTTATTTTTAGTAAAAGTAAAAACAAAAAATGGTACAGTGGTGGTAAAAAAAGTGATAAAAATAAGAGAATAAACGCTTTTTATAAGGCGTTTCATGTTTTATATATGATATTCTTACAAAAATTTAAAAATATCATATATGAAATATATTTTTACTACTCAGCAATTTTACAGTATCAAAACGTAAAGTTAAAAAGTCTTATGTTTTTTCTTTTACAAAAAATATAGGATGCTTTAAAATATAAAGAGCTAAGTCATTTCAATAGATTTTCAATAGTTATATACTATTTTCAAGTATTTACT
>JAYUJS010000227.1:0-1173 GCA_043765095.1 Ferruginibacter sp. | reverse complement strand
GGACCAGATGTAGCGAAATGGACTGAAATAGAGTATAATTTGGATTCTTTAGGCAATAAAATAAATGAAATTTTAATTCCATCTTTTAATAAATTAGAGCTGCATGGAGCTATTAGCATTGATAGTACCTCAAGGCTTTATTATGGTGATAAATTGTTAGGTGTAGCAGGTAGTAATTATTATTTTAAAACAAATATTATAAAAGTAGATAATAAAAACAATGCTATTTGGAATAAAATAATAAGTGATACCAGCTGGAGAACAGGCATAAAAATGGGCTTTAAGGCAAAAAATAATGATATTATTTTAGTGGGAAATACAATTGCTCCTACATTATTAAGTGGGAAATATCCATTTAAGTATGGAGTCGAAGGGGTTATTTATCGTTATGATCAAGATGGAAATCTCAAATGGAAAAAAAATGACACAATTTTTAGCCAGTTATATACATACAAAAAGCTCACTAACCATGCCAAATTTTACTCCGACAGGGCATTTTATAGCGCGGTAGGACTCCCAAGCGGCAGTATTATCGCTTGTGGTTTTACAGATCGCTATGATTATGATGTAAAAAAAGACAGTATTAAGGAATTTCATACAGAGGCATGGCTCTACAAAGTAGATAAAAATGGCTGCATCAATTCTAAGGATTGTACTACGGTAAGTACAAAAGAAGAAGCCAAAACAGAAGCAGAAGAAATCAAAATTTTTCCAAATCCTACCAATGACATCGTAAATATAGAAATAGCAGAAAATCAATTGATAGACAACATCGAAATCTACAACATCAGTGGGAAAAGACTAAAACATTTTCCTTACCAAAACCAAGAAACAAAAGTAGCCATCGCCTTACCCGAAAACGAAGGCAATATATTTTTAGTAAAAGTAAAAACAAAAAATGGTACAGTGGTGATAAGAAAAGTGGTAAAAATAAGAGAATAAACGCTTTTTATAAGGCGTTTCATGTTTCATATATGATATTTTCACAAAAATATAAAAATATCATATATGAAACATATCTTTGCTGTCCAGCAATTTTACAGTATCAAAATGCAAAACTAAAAAGTCTTATGTTTTTTTCTTTTACAAAAAATATAGGATGCTTTAAAATATAAAGAGCTAAGTCATTTCAATAGATTTTCAATAGTTATATACTATTTTCAAGTATTTACT
>JAYUJS010000226.1:0-1173 GCA_043765095.1 Ferruginibacter sp. | reverse complement strand
TGATATGTTTCCTTAGCGTACTTTGCAGGCTTTGTTTGTTTGCTTGTAATTTTAAAAAATCGGATAATACAATTTAGTAATCCATTTACTTGTGTCAGATTCTTTGCTTCTATCTGTAATTAATGATTGATAGGGTATTGCAGGCGAAATGCCATTTACATCAGCTTTAAAATTTTCTAACTCTTTTAAAAAATTTTCTACTGTATAAAAACCTCCTTTTATTTCGCCACTTTGTAAAATATTGCCGCCTGCTAGCATGCTTTTACTAATAATGTTACCACTATTTTTTAACCTTTTATTAATAGGCAATGCTACCATAAATGCGTAACCATTTTCTCCATCTTTGTAAATGTTTAGCATTGGAGGATTGGTGTTTACAGCTCCACTAGAGTAAGTATACGTTTTTAAAATTTCTATATTTTTATATATTTCTAAAAGAGTAGGATAACTTAAAGAAGTAGATTTAATAGCTATTAAAGTGCTATCTGTTAAAATTGCTTTTTTCATTTCAACGCCATACACATTTTCGTTTTTACTTAAAAATAATTGTAAACTATTTAATATTTTTTGAGTTGTCTGCTCAACATGTTTGTAAGTGAAGTAATCTGAAATTTTAGTAAAAGGGTTTTTATTACTTGCAAATATAAAATTTAGATTAGCCAAAGATGAGTCTCGATTAGAAGTAAAATAAATTATAGAAGTACTATTTATATTTTTATGTTTTACCGTTATACTATTATTTTGAAAATAGTCTGAAATAAAAGTAAATGAACAACCATCCAATAAAAATTTGTTGCTGTTTAATTGTTTAGTTTCTTTAGGAAGCCATTTTGCGCTATAATTTTTATTAGATAAAACTCTTTGCAAACATGCAACAGGTGCGTTTACCTTTACTGAAAGAGTAATATTCGACTTACTTGGAAGCAAAAAAAAAGTAGTAATAAAAAATAGTATAATTAGTGAAATAATAACCGCAATCGTTTGTTTCATTTATATTCTTATTATTTTAACAAATATCTATTTAAAAAAATTAAATTACAAAATCAAATATTGCTAGTAAAAATTATAATGTATGTTCAAACAACTCATCCCTTCATTATTATTGTTAACACTAATAAGTTGTAACAACAATAAATCTAAAAGCACTTCAAATGAAGTGACTGCATCCAATCC
>JAYUJS010000225.1:0-1176 GCA_043765095.1 Ferruginibacter sp. | reverse complement strand
GCATCATCATTGGGCTTATGAGCGGTACATCGCTTGATGGGTTGGATATTGCTTTATGTGATGTAGAAGGCTTTGGAGCGGATATTAAAATAAAAGTGAGGCAGTTTGAAACGGTAAGCTATGAGCCAAGTTTTAAAGAAAAAATAAAAGAAATTTTTAGCAAACGTGAAGTAGATTTAGAAAAAGTTTGTTTGCTAAATGCTTATGTGGGCACACAACATGCAAGCATGATAAACGATTGTTTGCAAAAATGGAATATAGAAAATGGGAGCGTAGATATTATTGCAAGCCATGGGCAAACCATTTACCATGCTCCAAAAATTTTGCATAAAAAAGAATGGTACGATAATGCAACATTGCAAATAGGCGATGGAGATCATATTGCGGTAAAAACAGGTATTATTACCATTAGTGATTTTAGACAAAAACATATAGCAGCTGGTGGCGAAGGGGCACCATTAGCGGTATACGGCGATTATTTAATTTTTAGCAAAGCTGGTGAAAATAGAATTATGCTAAACATGGGTGGCATTGCAAACTTTACTTTTTTAGCAGCAGATTTAAACGCTAGCAAAATGTTTAGTACAGATGTGGGTACAGGAAATACATTGATGGATGCGGTAATGCAAAAAAACTTTTCTGGTAAATATTTTGATGAAAATGCACAAGTGGCTTTGCAAGGTACTATCAATTTACAATTGCTTAATGCATTAAAAGAAAATGATTTTTTTGCCAAGTCTTTTCCAAAAACTACTGGACCAGAATTATTTAATTTGGCATATTTACAAGCAGCACAAGAAAAAAGTAATACAACCGATATGTCTGTGTATGATGTAATGGCTTCGCTTGCAAAGTTTAGTGCAGATACAATTTCAGAAGCAATAATGAGGAGTATGGGTGATAAAGATTTTGTGATTTATAGTAGTGGGGGAGGTATGCACAACCCTTTATTGATGGGTCATTTAAGGAAACAAATGCAAAATGCAACTTTTAAAACTACCAACGATTTAAATATTAATCCTGATGCAAAGGAAGCAGTATTGTTTGCAGTTTTAGCAAACGAAGCATTGTGCGGTGGGAAAACAAATTTTGGAAATGGAGTGCCTAGTGTTAGTATGGGAAAGGTTAGTTTTCCAAATTAAATTCTCCTCCTAAATCTTCGTCAAAAAGAGGAGT
>JAYUJS010000224.1:0-1177 GCA_043765095.1 Ferruginibacter sp. | reverse complement strand
ATAAATTTATTTCGTTTGATGAAATTCAGGACTCCATATTAAAACTGCATCCACCACTAGTAATTATAGGTAGTGCAGGCAGTGGCAAAACAGCGTTGATATTAGAAAAATTAAAAAGTTTACCAGGTAATGTTGCATATATTTCCTTATCAAAATTTTTGGTAGAAAACGCTTCTTCGCTTTACTATGCTGGCGGTTACGAAAATGAAAACCAAGAGGCCGAATTTTTATCTTTACAAGATTATCTTGCAACATGGGAAAAACCTGATGGAAAAGAAATACATTTTAGGGCATTTGAACAATGGTTTTCAAAACATTCACAAGCTTTAAAAATAAATGAACCTTACCGAGTGTATGAAGAATTTAAAGGCGTAATTACAGGATCACCCACTCATGCAGCTTGGTTAAGTAAACAAGAATATTTATCCTTGGGCATTAAGCAATCTATTTTTAACAATGAAGAAAAAGAACGGCTTTATCCTTTATTTTTAAAATATTTAGATTTTTTAAAAGAAAACAATTGGTATGATGGTAATATTATTTGCTATAATTATTTATCCAAAATAAAACCTACCTACGATTTTATAATGGTAGATGAAGTACAAGATATTACCAATATACAATTAAAATGTATTTTACAATCTTTGGTTACACCAACCCATTTTATTCTTACTGGAGATAGCAATCAGATTGTTCACCCCAACTTTTTTTCGTGGAGCAAAATAAAAACTTACTTCCATCAAAGTGCCGACTTGGGTAGCCAAATGCAAGTACTGCAAACTAATTATAGAAATAGCAAACAGGTTGTAGAACTTAGTAATTTTTTATTAAAAATAAAAAATACCCGATTTGGCTCTATTGATAAAGAAAGCAACTATTTAATAAATACCATAAGCAATGCCAAAGGCGAAGTTATATTATTTACTGACGATGATAAAAAGAAAACAGAATTAAACCGTAGAACACAAAGCAGTACTGCATTTGCAATAATCGTTACTGATAATATTTACAAAGAAGATGCTAGAAAATATTTTAAAACTCCACTTGTTTTTAGCGTGCAAGAAGCTAAAGGGCTTGAGTATGAAAATGTAATATTAGTAAATTTTATTTCTAACCATGATAAGGAGTTTAAAGAAATAATTGCTGGAGTAACAACCGCAGATTTGCAGCAGGATGA
>JAYUJS010000223.1:0-1177 GCA_043765095.1 Ferruginibacter sp. | reverse complement strand
AGATGATTTGGTAATAAATTCTAAGAAAAGGATATTGACTAAATAAATGTAATTTAACGCAAAACAAATGGGGTTTACATTTTTTGAAAATCCCATTTGTTTTTATTTTATTACAATAAACTTAAAATGGTACATCAAATTCTCCATTTGCGAAAACTTTAGTCATTGTTCCTGTCCCAATATTATCCCTCATTATTCCATAAAAAATTCCTACTGCCCTTGTTGCAGTAATGCTAGTAAATTTAATTGTAAAAGGGTTTACTGAATTATTACCACCGGTGATTGCCTCGTAATTGAAATCTAAAGGTGTTTTATAAAAAGCATCAACCAAAGCTGTAAACCCATCAGCACTATAAAGTATATTTGGCTGAGGAGCCACTGTTGGTGTTGTAACACTCAATTGTATATTTTCCAAACTTGAAGCACTATTTTTTCCTGATACTGTAATATCAAATCCGAAACCAGTTGAAAGAACAGCCTTAGCATTAACATTAAAAGTTGTTACCCCACCTCCATCTATATTTACCTTAATAAAACCTGTATTTCCACTAGCTGCCGTATAGCTTACACTCACATTATTACAGATAGCTGTGCCGCCATAGATTTTATGTAAAACAGTACCTGAAGCAACAGGTAAATTAAGAGTTGGGTTTGCAATTAAATCTACATTTTGTGTAAATACGGTAGTAAAATTCCCTGTTGCTCTGTATGAAACGCCATTTAAAGTATCGGTCGTTATTGTATATGTTCCAAGCGTAGCAGGAGAAACACTTATTTTAATTGTACTTGCTGCTGTAAGTAATGTACCTGCTTGGAATAATCCTGTTTGTTGGGCAGATGTGCCACAGTTAATAGTAAAGATAGAAGGTAGTGGTGGTGGCAAATAACTTACAACTGGTTGACAAGTAGTGCCCCCAACTGTTATTGCATAAATAAAATTTCCTTGCAAAAGTGGCGTACCAGCCGATGCATACAACGTAATAACTGTGGATGCTGGTGTAAGTACTCCCACTCCTCTAAAAGTTACTCCATTACTACTAGTAGCAGGTATAGCGGTAACATCATAAGTGCCGCCTGTAGTAACTGTTATAGGTATTGTAATAGTATTTGTTAATAGTGGTATAGGAGTACCTTGTTGGTAAACTCCAGTAAAACCATAATTTCCACAATTTAAGGT
>JAYUJS010000222.1:0-1178 GCA_043765095.1 Ferruginibacter sp. | reverse complement strand
AGGCCATTTTGCTGGTGGGCTACATTTGGCGTAAGCATATTTACACTTCGGTGAGGTCTTTTTTTGTTGTAATATTCTATGCAAGTTTTAATTGCATTTTTTGCTGTTTGTACATCTTTGTAATGTATTTGTCCATCGGTTGCAAATTCGCCTTTTATGGTTTTATTTACTCTTTCAGCAATGGCATTTTCTTTAGGATCGCCTGTTTGTGTCATGCTAATTTCTACGCTATTTTTTTGCAATAATTTTACATAAGCATCGCAACAATATTGTACCCCTCTGTCGCTATGGTGTATGAGTTTTTCTGCTTTATTTTCTCGTTGTTTTAATGCCATTTTTAAAGCCACTAAACAACCTTCTACGCTCAAGTTTTCATGTACACAATAGCCAACAATTTTTCTGCTATACATATCAGTAATCATGCTTAAGTAACAAAAGTGTCTTTCTTTTTCTAGCCATACATAAGTGATGTCTGCTACCCATACTTCATTGGCTCTTGTGCAACTATAATGATAGGGTACTAGGTTATTATATTTATTAAAAAAGTGGTAGCTCTGTGTGGTACGAGCCATATTGTTACTGTGTTTGATGAGTAAACCATTGTTTCTTAGTATCGTAAAAAACTTATCTCTTCCGATGCTAAACTGATGCTTTTCAAATTCTCTTTCTAAACACTTGTGCAAATTTCTACCGCTACCTTTTTTCCAAATTTCTCTTTCTTTTTTTATTAGCTCTACCACTATTTTTTCTTGAACAAATTCCTTGGTATTGGTTTTTAATTGTGCATAATAGGCTTGTTTGCTTACGCCAAAAATAGTACACATTTCTACTACTTTTTCTTGTGGTCTTTGCTGCTTAAAACTGTGGATGGTTTGGCTGTAAATTTTTTTTTAATATCAATGCCAAATTTCTTTTCGGCTACATCAATTGCATGTTGCCAAAGATCGGCTCGGAGCTCTGCTACACGAAGTAATTCTTTGAGTTCTTCGTTTTCTTGCTCAAGCTTTTTATCGTTAATATTTTGTTTCATAGTAGCAAAGTTAGCGATAGGCATTTCTATTTTTTGATAGCCTTTTAATCCCTGGCTTTGGCGTATCCAATAGAGGATGGTGGCGTTGCCTTTGATGCCATAAATTTGCTGTGCTTGTCGTTTATTGAGCTTGCCGCTCAATACTTCG
>JAYUJS010000221.1:0-3290 GCA_043765095.1 Ferruginibacter sp. | reverse complement strand
TTCAGCAGCAAGAATATTTACAGGATTACTTTTTATTTTTTCAGGATTGGTAAAAGCCATAGACCCTAAAGGGCTTGGGTTTAAAATGCAAGAGTTTTTTGAAGCATGGAGTAACAGTGGTTTTTTGCCTGGGCTAATGAAAATTTTAGATGCCCATGTACTTGCTTTTTCTATAATAATGATAACACTGGAAGTAATTGTGGGCGTAGCTTTACTGGTAGGTTGGCAAAAAAGAATCACTACTTGGGTATTACTATTACTCATGTTATTTTTTACATTTCTTACTTCTTATGTATTATTTACAGGTAAAATAAAAGCTTGTGGCTGCTTTGGTGATTGTATACCACTTACTCCTACACAAACATTTTCTAAAGATATTTTCTTATTAATTTTAGTAATATTTATATTATTTAATTTAAAGTATATTAACCAAATAGCAAAGCCTTTCATTAATTTTTTATTTGTAGCCCTAGCAACAGTACTTATATTATATCTGCAATGGTATGTGCTTAAAAATTTACCGCTTAAAGATTGCCTGCCTTACAAAGTGGGTAATAATATTTTAGAGCTTCGTAAAGTACCTGCTAATGCTGTGCAAGATAAATTTGAGTATCTTTTTATTTACGAAAAAAATGGAGAGAAAAAAGAGTTTGCCTCCTCACCAGATAGTACTTGGAAATATGTAGACCGTAAGCAAACGCTTGTGCAAAAAGGTAGCAATAATATTCCTGTAATAAACGACTATTCATTAAGTACAGAAAATGGTGATGATAGCACAGAAGCCATTTTAAACACAAAAGGTGAATATTATTTATTGTATATTAAATCGTTAGAGTATTATCCAATAAAATGGAATGGAGATGCAAAGTTTATTTTAAAAACAATTGAACAAAATAAAACTGTTTATATAGTTACTTCAGAATTAACAAAAGTAAAAGAACGGTTTGTAAATGAACCTTCGTTAAAAAATGTTTTTAATAAAATTAAATTTTTAACCTGCGATGCTACTGTAATGAAAACAGTAGCAAGAGTAAACCCTACTTTGTATTTAATGGATGGTGCAGTAGTTAAACAAAAATGGAGCTGGGCAGCTTTTGAAGGTATTGGTGATTGAAATGAAAGCTACGGATTTGTAAAAAAGTAAAGGTTTATATTTTGTATAAGTTTCTTAGAGATAATTATTTTTTAAAGTTTTTTTTTAAAATAATCATAAAAATGTAATATTTGAATATTCTCATAAAAAAAACACTTATCTCTTTAACGGTACTACCTGGTGTAGTAGCTTTGGTGTTTGTAATGTTTCAAGGGTTTGGAGACCCAACAAGGCTTATAGTAGGACAAACGGGCGATAAGAAAACGATGGACAATATTCGTAAAGATTTGTACTTAGACCAACCAAAATGGAAACAATTTTTTCTTTACTTAAACGATGTTTCACCCATTGCTTTTCATAGTAGGGAAGATATAAAGAAGAAAGATTTAAAAGGTTTTTTTATGGGAGGCGAAACTACGCTAGCATTAAAAATACCTTACCTCCGCAAAAGCTATCAAACAAAAAAAAATACCACTACCGTTTTAATGGAAGCACTTCCTGCTACTATTGTTTTAGCTTTAACGGCTATTATTTTTGCATGTATTGTAGGAATTTTCTTAGGAGTATTGGCAGCAATAAATAAAAATACTTGGATAGATACCACCGCTATTGTAGGAAGTATTGCAGGAATATCTGCACCTTCCTTTTTTATAGCAATTATTGTAGCATATATTTTTGGTTATATTCTACAACCTTATACAGGTTTGCATATTACTGGTAGTTTGTACGAAATAGATGAGGTATCAGGGGAAAGATTTCTAGCACTTAAAAACCTAATTCTTCCTGCCTTTACGCTTGGTATACGCCCAATGGCAATAATAGCACAACTAACCAGAAGCTCCATGCTAGATGTGTTGCAGCAAGATTTTATAAGAACAGCTTATGCAAAAGGGTTGTCTAAAAATACTGTTATTTACAAGCATGCATTACGAAATGCTTTAAACCCAGTAGTAACTGCAATTACAGGATGGTTTGCAGAGTTATTGGCAGGTTCTTTTTTTGTAGAATATATTTTTGGTTGGAAAGGATTAGGCAAAATAACCGTAAACGCTTTAGAAAAATTAGATTACCCCGTTGTAATGGGTTCGGTACTTTTAAGTGCCATTATATTTATTTTTATTAATATTTTAGCTGACATTGGTTATACATATATAGACCCAAGAATAAATGATTGATTAAGATTTTTAATTAATTTGAGTTTATTTTTATAATTATATGCTACAAAAAATTAATTGTTTATTTAGAATAACTTTAATTTAAACCCTTAAATCGTCTTCAAATAACTTTGTATACAATTTTTTTATACTTTCATATATCCTACATTATGTAGTATTTTTTCTATTACAAATAAAACTAATAAACTACTAAAACACATAATACTATTCTTTATTTTTACATAGTAAAAATTTTTGATTGTTTTATACCTATTGATTAATCATTCCCCATGTAACACAAGTGTGTTGTTACCTAAAAAAAATAAAAGCTCCTTAATAGGGGCTTTTATTTTTTCATCTATTTTTAAGTAAACTTTTAATAAATTATTTTTTGATTATATTTTTTATTTTTTTTTAAAATATGCTGTTTCATTTTTAATACTACATAAAGTATAAAATTCCTTTTTGTTAGTTTAAGATTGATACAATAAATTTGCTTGAATTATATAAATGATTTAAGCCTAAAACTTAATACTAAATTTTCAAAACTAATTATGCGTCAAATAGCGTTTAGAGAAGCTCTTAGAGAAGCCATGCAGGAAGAAATGAGAGCAGATGAGAGGGTATATTTAATGGGAGAAGAAGTAGCAGAATACAATGGTGCTTATAAAGTGAGCCAAGGTATGCTAGAGGAGTTTGGAGAAAAGCGAATAATAGATACACCAATAGCAGAGCTTGGTTTTACGGCTATTGCAGTTGGTTCTGCTCAAAATGGGTTAAGACCAATAGTAGAATATATGACTTGGAATTTTGCAGTATTAGCATTAGACCAAATTTTAAATACTGCTTCTAAAATGCTTGCCATGAGTGGAGGGCAAGTTGGATGCCCTATTGTATTTAGGGGTGCTAATGGAAGTGCTGGGCAGCTTGGCGCACAGCATAGTACAGCATTTGAAAGTATGTATGCCAATATACCTGGGCTAAAAGTAATTTCTGTAAGCAACCCTTACGATGCAAAGGGGTTATTAAAAGCTGCCATAAGA
>JAYUJS010000220.1:0-9158 GCA_043765095.1 Ferruginibacter sp. | reverse complement strand
TTCCATTATCATCTGTAATAGCATTGCCACTATAAGCGTTTAATACTTCGTTGCTTTCAATGGCAGCATGCATTAACGTTTTGTTGTTTGGGTCAAGGGGATGGTCCATTGTGAAAGCTTTTACTCCTAATGCAGTAAAGTTTCCATTTACTACTACTGTACCTGTTGTATTTTGAATTTTCATTCTTTCACCACCACCACCAAGTTCAAATATTTGGTAATCATCATTCGCTGGGTTATTACGAATATTCCATTGGTTTACGCCGTTTTTAGCAAACCGTAATGCAGCGTCACCACTAAAACCATCTATATCTATTGCAGAAAAACCTGCGGTAGATTTGCTTCGTATTCCTGTGCTACCTCCATGTTCAACATCTAATTTATAAGCAGGTGCTACCGTAGCACCAATACCCACATTGCCTGTGGCATCTTGTATTACCATTCTACTTCCACCACCGCCTAGTTCAAATATTTCTAAATAATCATCTGCTGGGCGGTTACGAATATTCCATTGGTTTACGCCTGCTTTTGCAAACCGTAATGCAGCGTCACCACTAAAACCATCTATATCTATTGTAGAAAAACCTGCGGTAGATTTTGATAATATTCCTGTAGCCCCGCTATGCTCTACTTGAAATTTAAAAGTTGGAGTGGTTGTACCTATCCCCAAATTTGTGCCATTATCAAATAACTGAGAATTACTCAATGTAGTTGTATTGGTATTCCATTTTGGTAAAAAACTGATAGTACCGCTACCATTTACTGCGCCTGCTGGCCCTTGTAGGCCTTGTATTCCCTGTATCCCTTGCGGACCAGTTAATCCTATTGGTCCAGTATTACCCGTAGCTCCTGTAGCACCAGCAAGTCCTGTTAGACCAATTGAACCCGTAGCACCAGTAACACCTACAAGCCCTTGTACACCTTGAGGCCCTTGTGCACCTGTGGGCAATGTAAGATTTAAAGTTTGACTAGGGCTTGTACCAATAATAGTTGCACTTGCAGTACCACCCGCCGCAGTATTAGTAACTGTTCCTATGTTTAATATATTGGCTGGGCCAGCTGGGCCTACTCTTCCATTTACTGCATACAAAGAATATGGCACGCTTAGCAGCTCATTATTACCAAGGGTTATAAAGTTGCTACCGCCAAGTGGGTCAGCTTCTACTTTTATAAATTTACTGCCTGTGCTCCAGTCTACTGCTGTAAAAGAACCAGTTGTGCTAGTGGCACCTGCTGCACCAATGGGAGCTGTAAACAAGCCAAGTTGGTTGGTAGTAAGCAGCCTGGTTTCGGTATAAACTGGCAAACCAAAAGCAGATAGGTCTAATATACTTATGCGTACATTAATGTTTGCATTAGCAATTGCTTGCCCAAGTGTATTACGAGCCACTGCTTGGTAATTCATTTTTTGTGGCACTTGCGCTTTTACCACAAAGGCAAAAAGTATAAAAGCTGCAAAAAGAAAAGTTGTAATTTTTTTCATGGTGTGTTTTTTTATCCTCAACCCTACCCTGTCCATATAAAGGAGGGCTGTGAAAGCAAGGATGTTATCGAATTTATTGTTTACATTTTTTATTAAAGAATAATTTGCTACTTGATTTATTTAGATTTTTTCAGGGTTTTTATTCTTCTTTTTAATCGTTATATGTTAGGTTTATTTTAAGAAAAAATTTATTCCCTAATTTGATCATCAACAGGAATATTTTTTTAGATTTTCTCAAATTTTTATTTACATATTTTACTTAGAAATATTATCTATCGTCTTTTTACCAACAGATAATTGTTTATTGCCAAATAGCTGTTATCCGTAGTATTTATTCTCAATACTAAATACTCACTACTAAAATTTCTCCTACATCTTCATCACCCTATACAGCCCCTTTTTTATTGTGCTGCCATCATCTCCAGTAAATTGTAAAATCAACATATATATTCCATTTGCGTATTTGCTTAGATCGTACCTTTTATTACTAAAACTGTTTATATCAAATTCTTCTGTAATAATTTTTTTTCCAGCAGCATCAAATACTTGTGCAGTCATTTTACCTGTTTGCAGTATGTTGTATTGTATGGTTAGTATATTAGGAGTAGGGTTGGGGAACAGCGTTATTTCTCCATCAAAAAACACTTGCCCTGTTTGTGTATTGCCCAATACACTTGGCTGTAATATGCCACTGGTTATAAATAATCCATTCTTTTTATAGCTTTCTACCAGCACCATTTCTCCAATGGTATAGCTTATTATTGCACTACCCGCATTGCCTTGTGCTGTAGATGCACAGGGCGTTTGAAGATCTTTGGATGGCTGCGCAAATAACATTATGCTGCAAAAAATTGTGAAGCTACTTAGTATTATTTTTTTCATACTTTATTTATTATTTGTAAAATTAAATAGCTAATAAAATTGTGTATTTATAAACTCTACCAATGGGGCATTATAATCTACCAATGAAGATGTAATTATAAATATTGACAGAATTTTTATTTTAGATACTAAGGTAAATATTGAAATATTAATAAATACGTACTGGATTGTAAATAGTACGTTTTAATTATTAAACGGTAGGTGTTATGTTATATTTTTATTAAACGGTGGGAGCTATAGGGTAATTATCGCTTTGAAGAATTTATAATATGTACAGAGAATTAGGTATGCATTCAATTAATAAAAGTAACGTTACGATTCAGTTATTATAGATGCGATTACTATTTTAAATAAAATTAGTTTTAAAAAATAAATTTTTTTAGTTTAAAAGAAAATAAATAATATCAATATAAAATCGACTATATAAAAAATTGTGTATAAAAACGGAAGTTTCTAACTTTTGTTTTTATACATTTCTCAACTTCGTTAAATAGTTTTTTATTACAAAATAGGAAGTTAGTGCTACACCCCAAGCTAATAATAGCCAGCTAAAAGAGTTTTCTTTTCCAAAAATTACAATTCCTGTATAACCTCCAATTAGCTCTCCTAAAACCCATGCTAGTACAAGGTTTATAATCCATTTTTTTGAAGATAACCCTTTTGTGGTAGCAAGTTTTCCTATTTCTATTGCAAGAAAAATTAATACTATTATATCCATTAAAAATTTTTTTAAAATTGCTTTGAAATAAAATAGGGTTGCTAACACTTATTAAAGTACAGCAACCCTACAATAAAAATTTATAAAAAATTAAACCAAATCAATATCAAAATTTACCAATTGTACAAATTCGCTTATACGGTCGTTAATATCGGTTTGTGTAATTTCTCTTAATCTATTTGGGCCAAATTTTTCTACACAAAAGCTTGCCATTGCACTACCTACAATAATGGCTGTTTTCATATTTTCAAAACTAATGTTTCCTGTTTTTGCAAGGTGTCCAACAAAGCCACCAGCAAAAGTATCTCCTGCACCCGTTGGGTCAAACACTTCTTCAAGCGGTAATGCTGGTGCAAAGAAAACATGGTTTTCATGAAATAACAATGCGCCATGCTCTCCTTTTTTTATTACTAAAAAAGCTGGCCCCATTTCCATTATTTTTTTTGCTGCTTTTACTAAAGAAAACTCACAGCTCAATTGTCTTGCTTCACTATCATTCACCATAAGTACATCTACTTTTTTCAATACTTCTTTTAAATCATCAAGCGCTATATCCATCCAAAAATTCATAGTATCCATTACTATTAATTTAGGGCGTATTGTCAATTGGTTTATTACACTCAATTGTAATTTCGGCATAAGGTTACCTAGCATTAAAAACTCTGCACCTTGGTAGCTATCTGGCACTATTGGGTTAAAATCTTCTAGCACATTAAGGTCTGTTACAAGCGTATCTCTTGTGTTCATATCTAAATGATATTTACCGCTCCAAAAAAAAGATTTTTTATCTTTTACAATTTCTACACCATCAAGCTCTACACCACGCTTGGTAAGCTCATCCATTTCTTCTTGCGGAAAATCGTACCCTACAATAGAAATTTGTTGTATTGGTTTTATAAAATTTGCAGCTGCATACGCTACATATGTAGCAGACCCGCCAATAATTTTATCTACTTTTCCAAAAGGTGTTTCAATAGCATCAAAAGCCATTGTGCCCACAGTAATTAATGACATGGTATTTAAGTTGTAGTTTTGTGAAATAAAAACGGTACAAAAGTAGGCAAAATAAAAAAGCAAATGTGAAAATATGCAAATACTAAAACACAAAGCTTTTATACTCTTTGGTACTTATCATACTGCCAAACTTTGAACCTTAAACTTTGAACCTTAAGAATGCTATTAAAAATATATCCCGATAACCCACAGCCAAGGCTCATTAAACAGCTAGCAGAATGTATGCTTGATGGTGGAATAATTATTTACCCTACCGATACTATTTATGGTATTGGTTGTAGTATTAATCAGCCAAAGGCTATTGAAAAAATTTGTCGTATAAAAAATGTAGACCCTGCAAAAGCACTGTTATCTTTTATATGCAAAGACCTAAGCCACCTTAGCGATTATACAAAAAGCATAGATACGCCTTTATATAGAATGCTTAAAAGCCACTTACCCGGTGCATTTACTTTTATATTACCAGCTAGCAAGCTGGTGCCAAAAATATTGCAAAGCAAAAAAAGTACTATTGGCTTGCGTGTGCCAGATAATAATATTTGTAGTGCTTTAGGCGATGCGCTTGACCATCCAATTTTAAGCGCATCTTTACCTGGTGATATGGTGGAAGAATATACCGACCCCGAAGTGATTTTTGAAAACTTTAAAGATAAAGTGGACTTTGTAATAGATGGCGGTATTGGCGGCATGCAACCCTCCACTATTGTAGATTGTACTACTGATGAATGGGAGGTTAGAAGGCAAGGCTTGGGTGTTTTTGAAGGGTAATTTTTATTGACACAGATGCACAGTAAAATGCATTTCATTAAACATTAAAATTCGTTACACGCCCAAAAGTTTAACAAACCAAACCGTTAATCTGTGGCTAATTTTATTACTACAGAAACACAAAAAAATGCAATTTGTAAAAGTTTAAAATCCTGTCACATTCCTCAAAGTTTTATAAACCTACCCGTGATTTTGTGGCTAAATCCTAGCTCTTTACTTTTATCCTATTCGCATCTTGATTAGTATCTCTCTCCCTTGCTTGAAATTTGCTCTTACCAAAACTCCACACAAACTGCACCCTCACTCCACGGCTTTCCCACTTGCGTAAGTACGTAAAGTCCATGTTACCAAAATTTACTGTTTGCTTGTAACGCTGTGTATTAAAAACATCATTTACGTTTAATCGTATAGATGCTTTGTCTTTCATTATTTTTTTCTTAATACCAAAATCCACACTGCCAAATGCTGCCGTTTTAAAAATAGCTTGCTTGGTACCCGCATTAAACCAACTGCTCAGCTGTGAGCTCCAACCTTTACCAAGGTTAAAATTTTGTTGTATGTAATAATTTAATCCAAATGCTTTTTCATTTAACATACCACTTGGCAATTTGCCTTTGTAGTTGTTGTAAAAACCAGTAATATTTGCGTAACCTTCCCACCATTTTGTAATAGGCATTGGTGCACTAATATTTAAATATGCATTATCAAGGCTACCAATATTATCTTGTGTAGCTGTTGTTTTTTCACCTACTTGCGATGTAATCGTTTGGCTATAATCCTTTGTGTGGTTGTACCCTAGTGCTATGTTTAATGCATAACGATACGTATATTTCAATTCAAAATTATTGGTAAACTGTGGCTTCAAATACGGATTACCTTTTTCAGAAGTATAAATATCATAAATAGTTTCAAAAGGATTCATAGCCTGATAATCAGGACGATTAATGCGTTTGCTATATGATACTGCAAACATATTTTTATCATTTATTTTATAGCTCACAAAGGCAGATGGAAAAATATTTACATAATTTGTATCAGGATTTTTTATAGTAGCATTTCTTAAGTCCACAGAGTTACCTTTTACAACTGAGTTTTCTGCACGCAGTCCAATTTGATACTCAAACTTTTTAATGCGTTGGCTAAAGTTTGCATAAGCAGCATATACATTTTCTTTGTAGGTAAACATGTTACTACGGCCAGTATCTGCCATCATGCTTGCACCCGCAAGGCTTGTAGCAAATAAATTATTGCTAGTAGTTACGTTGCTAATCTTTACGCCCGTTTCTATTTTTGCTTGTTGCTTTTTTAATTGCTTGGCATAATCAGCTTTTATAGCATAAATATTTATTGTTGTAGCCACATCCAAATCATTTGCACTAGCATTATACTTACTATTAAATTTATCCAAATAGTTTGTAGTAAGGTTGGTAATGTTGGTGTTTTTAAAAAAAGTATAATCCGCATCAATGTTTAATTCGTTTCCTAAAGTATCCTCATATTTATAATTCAAGTTGCTATTGTATCTTCTATTTTTATACATGTTATCGTTGGTAGTTATAAGCAATGAATCTATAAAACCATTGCTACCAATATTGGTAACACCAGGTGTGTTAAAAGGATTTCTATTACCATTCGTATTAATCAAAAACCCAAAAGTGCTTTTCTTGTTCAAATAAAAATCAACACCCGTTCTAATATTCGTACTCACATTTCTATCAATATCCACCGTATTATTATTAAAGTTTTTTACCAAGCCGCCTACCGTTACATTTCTATTTATAAAGCCAGTAGTATGTTGCAGGTTATTATCTACACTCACATTTGCAAACGCATTTATTTTACCAGTGCGGCGGTTTATGCTAAACGAGCCATTGCTGCGGTAATGTTGCTGTTGGGTATACCCAAGCGATACACTTCCATTAGTGCCTTTTATTTTATTTTTCTTTAAGCGGATATTGATAATGCCTGCATTGCCCTGTGCATCAAATTTTGCAGATGGGTTTGTAATCAATTCTATTTTATCAATTGTACTTGCAGGCATGCTGCGAAGAAAAGCCGCCAATTCTTTACTACCCATTTGCGTTGGTCTGCCATCTATCATTATATTTACGCCAGCCTTTCCGCTCATATTTATCACATCTTCGCTTGTAATACTTATGTCAGGTGCTTTTTGCAACATCTCAAAAGCACTGCTACCCACTGCACTCATATCTGCCTGCACATTTATAACTGTTTTATCTATTTGTTGCTCAATAAATGGCTTCTTACTTTTTACAATTACGTTAGTAAGTTTTTGCGTTTTGTTAAAACTTGTGTCAGTGGTTTTTTGCTGTGCCATAGCAGTAAGCGAAAAAATGCAGCCCATCATTGCGATAATCTTTTTCATAAAAATCATTTTTATTTGTGATTGATGAAGCAAAGATGGCTCGGTAAAAAGGCATGGTAGCTGCAAATGATGATATGAGGCTGATTAAGTTGGTATCATATCATCATTGTATAATTTGATACGTTTCAAAAGATGTAACTAATTGAAATTAAGCAATTAAACTTTTCGTATGTTCAGAGCTTTTTTTATATTTTTATTTAGAAAATTTTAAAATCGGCTTATAAATAAGCTTCGCTTTGTTTATGAGCCGAGCTAAAACACAGCTATGGGCAACTGCGGTGGCGTCGCACATTTCATCAGCATACCATTTTTCATCTTTAATTATGCACTATAAAACAGCTTGCATTAATCAATCTAATGCATAATCTACAATGTTTCTTTTTTTCGTCTAGGCTTTGTGCAGGTGTGGCTTTAAAATTCATTTGCCCAAAACTAAAGCCGATTGAAAAACAATTGTACAAGTTTATTATCATTGTTAAACAATAAGCATAAAGCCGAAACTGAAGCCGAGTAAAGAACCAGTGCTCATTGTTACACTGTCAAGCCACACTTGCACATTTCATGTTGTACGTTCGCCCTTTCCCCCTCTTTCATCTACAATGTGGGTCTCTTTTTTCAACCGTAGAGTGTTGCCTGTGCGTTGGCTATCCTGTCATTCCGTTTATAAATTTTTCTACAAAATCCATAATTCGTTTTAATATTCTGTCGCCTAAATTTTTGCGCTGCAATAAGCTTGGCTTTTCTCCTTCTATTAGTTCCAATACTTCGTCTCTTAAAGGTGGTCTTTCTGCAAATAAATAATCTTCAATAAGCTTTTCTGTTTTATCTGCTGATAAGTTTTCTTCTGTTACCAATTTAGAAAAGGCCTTTTGTTGTTCTTCGTTCCAATATTTTTCAAATTCTGATTGAACATTTACGGCTTCAGCTATTACAGGTAAATTCTCTTGTATAAAGCGTTCTATCAATTCTCTTTTGCTACGCAAAGTGGTTTCGGTGCTTAATAAGTTAAATATTTCTTGCTCTGCTTTTGTAGTATCTTTTTGGGTTTGTAATTTAAGTTTTATTAATAGTTGAATAATGTAGGCAACATTTATTTCGTCTCTATGAATTAACTCCAATTCAAAATCTACATCTTCTAAAATAGAAACTTTTTCTTTTTGGTGTTCGCTTTTTACTTTATCGTAAAGGTCAAGATACTTACTTTTAAAATCTTCAAATTGCTGTTCCGTCATTTTCAAATCTGCCCATGTAAAGTCTGAAAAAGCTGTGAGAATATTTTTTATTCTCATTAAATCTCTAAATGCTTTTATAAATTCAAGTTCATCGTCTTCAGTTTCTAAATCGTTTACGCTGTCCGTTGTTGGTGTTAATGCAATTAAATGTTCAAATGCTTCATCAAACTTAGCTGCGTAATCTTCGTAAGGTTTCATTATGATTACTTCAATAGCTTCTTTATTACTAAATAAAGTTATGGCTTCGTCAGTTCTATTTTTTAAGTTACGAAAAACAACAATATTACCTTGGCTTTTCTGCTCATTTAATATTCTATTTGTTCTACTATATGCTTGAATAAGTCCATGATATTTTAAATTCTTATCTACATACATTGTGTTTAAAGTAGGGCTGTCAAAGCCTGTTAAGAACATATTTACCACTATCAAAATATCAATTTTCCTTTCCTTTACTTTTTTAGAAATATCGTTGTAATAATTGTAAAAACTTTGGCTATCCTTTGTAGTAAAATTGTCCCCAAATAGTTGGTTATAATCACCAATAAATTCTTCTAACTTTTCTCTACTGTGTACATTTATTCCATATTCGACTGATGGTTCGGCAACAACATTTAATTCTACATTGTCAAAATCTTGTTCAAAATTTAAAAAGCCATTGGCATCAGCATCATCTTC
>JAYUJS010000219.1:0-1180 GCA_043765095.1 Ferruginibacter sp. | reverse complement strand
TTCGACAAGCTGCTAATGACACATTATGCACTTTGCTGTAAATGAGTTATTTGCATATCATGTTTTTTCGCTAGTTTCTTCAATAATGTTATTTCTTTTTGTTTCCTTAGTTCTTCATATTTTTCAATTCCGTATTCTACATATTCACTTCCTTTTTCTATACTATTAAAATATGCAATTGCCACTTTTCTTGCTCCTGCTTTGTATGCTACAGATGCCCCTCTCTTATGTTTTAGGTTTCTTATAAATTGTCCTATTCCGATGTACTTACTATTTTCTAATGATTGTGCTACTTCTTTAAAAATTTGCCCTGCTTTATTACAGGGAGCTCTCTTTACTAATTTACTCGACTTACCACTTTGATTTCGACCAGGAGATAATCCACACCAACTCACAAAATGTTTTACTGTTTCAAATCTACTCATATCTTTTCCTGTTTCTCCCAAGAGCCGCAATAAAGTATAATTATTTATTCCAGATATTTTTGATACATCTACGCCATATAATTTCACTAGCATTTCTTGTAATCCATCAATCTTTGGTTTATGGTGACGTATTGCTTTTTCTTTGTTTGGCTTATAATCTTTTATTACTTTCTCTTTAGTTAATTCATTAAGTAGTGTGGTTATTAAGCCATCTATTTCTGCTATTTTCTTTTCATGCTGCTCCCATAAATCTATATTTTTACTTAACATAAATATGCAAGTAGAATTATAATTTGCTTCTAATGATTTTTTTACTTGTTCTCCTTTGTTTTTAATAATTGACTTATCACATAAGGCAAGTAGTTTTTCTGTATCTCTTTCTCCTCCTATAATTGCCTTCATCATCTTCATACCACTCACTCCTTGAATTTGGCTTATTGCATGACCAATTTTTACGTTCATCAACTCTAAAAACTTATGCATCTTATTTACATAAGTTGCTCCCATATCAATGATATCTAAACGTTCTCTTACCAAAAGACGAACATCGTATAATTTACCTTCGGGTATAAAACTTTCTTTTGTTAAGCCTGCACAAAATATTTTTTGTATCCATTTACAATCACTCACATCCGTTTTTTTACCCTTTTTTTGTTTTATTTCTGAAGGGTTTATTAACGACACTTTTATGCTAGCTTCCTCCAACATTCGGTAAAAAGCAATCCAATAAACGCCTGTAGCTTCCATAGCTACTC
>JAYUJS010000218.1:0-3303 GCA_043765095.1 Ferruginibacter sp. | reverse complement strand
AAACAATGAAATTGAAAAATAGTGGTTTAGATATTTATTTTAACGAAATGATAACCTCGGAAGCTAGTAATAGCCTAAAACCAAAAAAGGAAATATTTGATTACGCCTTACAAAAAACCAATGCGAGCTTACACGAAAGCTTAATGCTTGGCGATAACCAAGATGCTGATATTGCTGGCGCATTAAACGCTGGCATGGATGCTATTTTTGTAAACCATATAAAAGAGCCATTAAAAATAAAACAAAAACCTACACATGTTATAACCCATTTAAAAGAGTTGGAGTTTATTTTATAAAATCAAATTTTAAAATATCTTCTCTTTTTCCAAATTGCAAATAATGGGTCGTTAAAAGTAGTTTGTTTTCCAAGCACATTTATTATTTATTTGTTTTCTAATGTAGTTTTTTTAGTGTAATATTCGCAGATGTACTAGGGTTGTAGTTTTGTAAAACATCTGCACTACTAAAAGATGTTTCTTTACTGCCCAATGTTCTTTAAAAATTTAATTGAAAATTTTAGTATAAGTACAAACAAAGTTGTTTGCTACTAAATTAAATTTTAACTAACCAAAAATTAATTTTTTTAAGCATTAAACTTTGTTAAAATTGAAAAGTCTTAATATAACTTTACAAAATGCAATACTATTAATGTATGATGGATGAACCATTAGATGATACACAGTTACTAGAACAATTTAATATTGCTACTACAAAGGAGCGTGCCTTTACGGCTATACTTAAAAAGTATCAAGAAAAATTGTATTGGCATGTACGTAGAATGGTAGTAGAGCATGAGGATGCCAATGATATACTACAAAATATTTTTGTAAAAGCATGGAAAGGATTAGAGAATTTTAGAGCTGATAGCCAGTTGTATACTTGGCTTTATAGAATAGCTACGAACGAGTGTTTAACTTTTTTGGAGCAAAAGAAAAAGCGTACCACATTATCTATGAGCAATGATGATAGCGGCTTAGCAAATAGTGTGAAAGCCAATAACGGATTTGACAGCAATAAACTTGAATGGAAATTGCAACTAGCAGTACAGCAATTACCTGAAAAACAAAAACTAGTATTTAACCTACGTTATTTTGACGAAATGCCTTATGCAGAAATGAGTGAAGTGCTAGAAACTAGCGAAGGCTCACTAAAAGCAAGCTACCACCACGCAGTAAAAAAAATTGAAGATTATATTTTAAATAATTAAACTAAAACCTAAACGGCTAGTCTTATAATAAACATGACTGAACGAGAAAACATATTAAATGAATTAAATGCAATAAGTACGGTGGTAGCAAGTATACCCCGAGTAAATGTATATAAAGTGCTTGAAGATTATTTTTCTGGAATAAGGGCTGAGTTGCAAACAAGACTAATAGCATCTAATTTTTATATTGCTGAAAAAAATATGAAAGTACCACAAGGTTATTTTGAAAGCTTACCTGCTACTATTCTACAAAAAATAAAATCAGAAGAGCCTAGTGAAATAGAAATGCTTTCTACTACAGTAGCGAATATTGGAAACAAAAATATATATGCCATACCACAAGAATATTTTGAGCAACTTAGTTTTATAAAACAAACTACCAAAGTTGTAAAAATAGGTACTAGCAGTATTTTTAAATATGCTGCGGCAGCAGTTGTAGCAGGTTTACTGGGTTTTAGTTTTTTTACCTTTGTAAATAAACCTGCTACGCTTAGCAATGAAAATTTAGCTATGGTAAAAGCAGGTAATGATATTTTAATAAAAGGAAGTTTTGATAAAGAGCTCGAAGTCTTAACTGATAAAGATTTAGAAAACTATTTATCTGCCAATGGAGAAGATGTAAATGCAGCATTAGTGGCATCTACTATAGATGATGATGATAAATTGCCTGATGCTACAGACTATTTTTTAGATGAAAATACCTTAGATAAATTTTTAAAAGAAAATAATCTTAAAAATTAACTACAATGAAAAAGTTTATACTATACCTAGGTTTTATACTTGTAGTGTTTGTAGCAACAGCACAAACTAACGAACAACCTGTAGTGGAAGAAGCCCAGCCAAACCCACAAAGGACAGAAAAAATAAAGGCTTTATATGTGGCTTATATTACACAGCAGCTAAATTTTACACCAGATGATGCACAAAAATTTTGGCCTGTGCATGCACAATATGAGGCAGAAATAAAAACAGCTAACCAAGGTAATGCAGATGAACTTGCGAGGCAACAAAATGTACTAAACATAAAGAAAAAATACCAAGCTAATTTTAATAAATTGTTAGGTGCTGACCGTTGCAATAATTTTTATAGGCATGATGGAGAGTTTAGGAAAAAAATGCTTGAGCGATTAAAACAAATGAGACAGCAAAGACTAAATAATGGTAATAGACCCAATGCTGAAGGTTTTAGAAAAATGCCAAAAGCAAATGGAGCACATTAAGTTTAAGAAAAATGAATAAAAACCGTTTTGTTACAACTTAACAAGCGGGGTTTTTATATCATGATAAAATAAAAAAGTCCAATGCTCTTGCTGTGCTTGCAGCCACCATTTTTGGCGTAGCTCCATACAAAGTTTTCCATCAAAATCATATTTTGCAATAAATCTACTTTTCATTTGTTGTAATTGTGGTGCAACATCACCTCCAAAAAATACTCTCTCACCTTCCTCTTCTATCATAAATATTTGGTGAAATGGCGAGTGGGCACCACATACTTCATAAGTAATATAATCATCAATTTTGCCGTTGCCTTCTGTAAATACTACATTATCTGCTATACTTAATATTTGAAACTCTGCGGGTGTAAATGATGGGCTTCCTTTTTCAGTAGCATAGGCAAACTCATCTTTATTTACATAATAAGTAGCCTGAGGAAAACTTAAAAATGTATGCCCTAAAATTTTATCCTCTTTGCTTACGCCACCTGAGTGGTCTTTATGCAAATGGCTAAGCAAAACTTTTGTAATGCTCAATGGGTCTATGCCATTATCTACAAGTAATTGATGTATTTGTAAAACCCCATTGCTATTGCAAAAGCCAAGCCCAGTATCTATTAGCAAAATATCTTTTTTTGTAATAATACAAAATGGTTGTACTTCTACTAGTAAACTCCCGAGTGGTCGTTCTTGCAAGTCATCTTTATCTATATCAAAGGGTACAAATACTTTTGTTTTGTCTATGGTAAATGCGCCTTCGCTTAGTGGTATTATTTTCATTATAAGTATTTAGTATTGAGTGCTTAGTATTGAGACTGGTTCTTTTAAGGCAGATAATTATTTTAAGGCTTCTGCAATTTCCAAGATTTTAAGTGTTGCTAC
>JAYUJS010000217.1:0-3311 GCA_043765095.1 Ferruginibacter sp. | reverse complement strand
TTGTTTCTGTTTCAGCAACTGCCTTTTCTTCTACCAGTACAGGCTTTACCTCTACTTCTACCACAGGCACTTCTACTATTACTTCAGCTTTTACTTCTACTGGTTTTGGCTCTTCTTTCGGTTCTTCTTTTACCTTTTCTTCCTTCTTTTTAAAAGATAAATCTTGTTCATCTTTTTTCTTTTTAGGATCTCCCGATACCGCTTTTATCAATTCTACTCTATCTGCTTTTTCTTTGGCCGTTTTATCACCCTGATATTCCCCTTGCAATACACGATACATTTCATCGGTAAGCTTAGAGGTAGGTTTGAGATCATCGCTACCACTTAAATTTTTTGACACAAGAAAGTCTATCAAGGTGTTAGCACCTACGTTAAACTCTTTGGCGGCTGCCATCAGCCTTGGTGTATTTAATTCTGACATTCTTAGTTTTTACTGCTTCGCTATTTTTGGCGAAACATAATTTTCTTTATTTAAATTTTTGTCAAGTCATAAGCATGGTTTTATTCTTTTTCAAATTCATCGCTTAAAACTTTTTTCACATCTGCTATTGTTTCTTTTTCAAGATCTGTTCTTCTTTCTATTTCTTCGTCGGTAAGTGCCAAAACGGAGCGGGCTGTATCACAACCTACTTTTTTCAATATTTCAATTACCCATGGTTCTATTTCATCACTAAATTCTTCTAGGTCAATATCAAAATCATCTTCTTCTCCTTCATTATCACGGAATACATCAATATTGTACCCTGTAAGTTCACAAGCCAATTTAATATTTACACCACGACGCCCAATTGCAAGTGATACTTGGTCTGCTTTTAAGAAAACTTTTGCATGCATTTTTTCATCATCTAAATCCATGCTGGTAATCTTAGCAGGCGTAAGTGAACGTTGTATAAGCAATTGTGTATTGGCTGTCCAATTAATTACATCTATATTTTCGTTTTTCAACTCACGCACTATACCATGTATACGACTTCCTTTCATACCTACGCAAGCACCTACTGGGTCTATACGGTCATCAAAACTTTCTACTGCTACCTTTGCACGCTCACCTGGGTCACGTACAATTTTCTTTACAACTATTAAGCCATCAAATATTTCTGGCACTTCTATCTCTAATAATTTTTCTAAAAACAAGGGGCTTGTACGAGATAAAATAATAACTGCTTGGCTATTTTTCAATTCTACTTTTTTTACTACAGCACGAACGGTATCTCCCTTTTTAAAATAATCTGCCGCTATTTGTTCTGATTTTGGTAGCAACATTTCATTACCATCTTCATCCAGCACTAACACCTCTTTTTTCCATACTTGATGTACCTCTCCACTTACTATTTCACCTACACGCTCTTCGTATTTTTTTATAAGTATATTCTTTTTTAAATCGCCAATTCGTGCTGCCAATGTTTGTTTACCAGCTAATATTGCTCTACGGCCAAATTCTTTTTGAATATCCACTTCTTCATATAACTCCTCTCCTACTGTGTAATCGGGTTCTATCAGAATAGCATCTTTTAACTCAATTTCAGAAAGCGTGCTGTACAAATCATCATCTTCTACAATAGTTCTACGGCGAAATATTTCTAAATCACCTTTTTGGTCATTTACAATTACATCAAAATTGTCATCGCTGCCATATTTTTTTCGAATAAGTGTTTTAAAAACATCTTCCATTACTTTCATGAGCGTTGGGCGGTCAATATTTTCTGCTTCTTTAAACTCCTGAAAAGATTCTATTAAATTAATACTTGCCATAGTCCGAACCTGTTATAATTACTGCCCCACAGGCTTTAGGGTTTTGTTTTTTTAAAATTTTATTTGAACTTTTGTTTGTTTTATATCTGCAATTGCAATTGTAATATTTTCTGTAACAGCTTTTTTACCCTTGCCGGTTGTATGTTCTATTTTAATTGCTTCTTCGGTTGCTTCTAATAACGTTCCTTCTTTTATGCTATCATCATTTAAAGTAACCTCTACATCTCTCCCAATATTTTTTACATATTGCCTCAGCATTTTTAGAGGCTCATCTATGCCTGGGCTAGACACTTCTAGCGAAAAATCTCCTTCAGGATAGATAGCCATTTCTTCTAGCTGCTTGTACATCGCTCTGTTTATTTTAATGCACTTATCTATACCCAACCCACTATCCGCATCCAAATATATTTTGAAATTATTGATGGGTTTTACCTTCATATCCACAAAAAAAATGTCACCATACAGTTTTGTAAATAATATTTGTTTTACCAGTTCTACGTTTGTTAATGTACTCATTTTGCTTTATAAAAGAAGAAGGGAACCATTGGTTCCCTTCTTACTTTTTCTTTTCTAAAGCAAATATAAGAAGGTTGGTTATAATAGCCAAATGAAAGATAATAAAATGTGGTTTTTTGTGAGAAGGGTTGAAAAATTGTTGAAAGTGGTTTGAAGGTATGAAATGCCTATTTATATAAGCTTTCTTGATGGCAACAAATTATTTGCAATTTTTCGAACATTTAATACTTTCAGCTATAATTCATCAACTATAATTACCGTTCATAAAAAAATTAACAATAATATATTGCTTAGGCTAATACCTTTGTTAAATGAACTTATTTAAACTAATAGGCCAATTGGTATTTATATACGTATTATATAAAGTAATTTTTGATTTTATAATACCATTATATAAAACCACTAAACAAGTAAAAACTAAAATGAATGATATGCAAACACGTATGCAAGAGCAGCAACGAGGGCATACAAACGAACCTACACAAGAAGCCCAAAAACAAAGTAAGCCTGCAAAGGATGATTATATTGATTATGAGGAAGTGAATTAAGGGGAATGTCGGAGTATTATTTATGAATACTTAGCCAAAGTGAAATCAAACTTTTAAAACTTGATTTCACTGAATGTTATTAGACATTATTGTTAGTTTATTTACCACCCCACCCTCACAGACACTATAAAATTTCTCCCTGCACCAGAAAAGCCAGATGCAAAAGCCCTGTAGTTTTTATCAAAAATATTTTCTACAGCAACTTGTAATTGAATTTTTTTATACAAGTCTACATTTGCTTTCCAACTGGCTATAATCCAATTTAGTGAACCATCTGCGGTTGCATACACATCATTGTCTTCACCATCTGCATTAAATAATTCTTTTCTTTTCCAGCCATTGTATAAAATATAAAACTCTGTGTTAAATAATTTATATTGGTAGGTAAGAGCAGTTTTGCCAATCATTGGAGGTATATGGTCAAGCGGTTTGCTACTTACATTTCTGTTTACTGTTAGATAAGTGCCATCTGTTTGCTTTTCAAATATTTTAGAT
>JAYUJS010000216.1:0-9247 GCA_043765095.1 Ferruginibacter sp. | reverse complement strand
TAGAAATATTTTAGATGGTACTGTTTTTCGGGAACCAATAGTTATGCAAAATGTACCTAGGTTAGTTACCAATTGGACGGCACCAATAATTGTAGGTCGCCATGCTTTTGGAGACCAATACCGTGCTACCGATACGGTAATAAAAGGCAAAGGAAAATTGACCATGACTTTTACACCAGAAGATGGAGGGGAAGTACAAACTTTTGAAGTATACAATTTTAAGGGAGATGGCGTAGCAATGGCAATGTACAACGTAGATGAAAGTATTTATGGTTTTGCAAGAAGCTGTATGAATATGGCATTGAGCAAACAATGGCCTTTGTATTTATCTACAAAAAATACTATTCTTAAAAAATACGATGGTCGTTTTAAAGATATTTTTGAAGAGGTTTACCAAAATGAATTTAAAGAAAGCTATGCTACTGCTGGCATTACTTACGAGCATCGTTTGATAGATGATATGGTAGCAAGCGCTTTAAAGTGGAATGGTAATTTTGTGTGGGCTTGTAAAAATTATGATGGAGATGTACAAAGTGATACTGTGGCGCAAGGCTTTGGTAGCCTTGGTTTGATGACATCTGTACTAGTAACACCAGACGGAAAAACAATGGAATCAGAAGCGGCACATGGTACCGTTACTCGTCATTATAGAGACCATCAAAAAGGCAAACCAACTTCTACAAACCCTATTGCATCTATTTTTGCTTGGACGAGGGGACTTGCATTTAGAGGAAAACTAGACAGTAACCAACCGCTGATAGATTTTTGTAATCACTTAGAGCAAGTTTGTATAGAAACAGTAGAGAGCGGAAAAATGACGAAGGACTTAGCTGTTTGTATACACGGAAGTAAAGTAGAACATGGTACACATTATTTGTATACGGAAGAATTTTTAGATGCTATTGATGAAAATTTAAAGAAGAAAATGGCGTAATCATTCTAAAGGTTTTTAAATTTTGAAGTGTATGTCATGTGAGCTTGTCGAAACATTACATACACTTCGAAATTATCTTAGACACATTTTTAAATAACCACATATTTATAAGATGTAGTCAAATCTACTTACATCTACATTGTTTTTATATTAAAAATATTTTTTTCATTTTTGTATTGTTCAAATATCATTAAGTCATCAGGCTATTTGCTATATTTTTCTACCAATATTTCAATACTAAAAACTAAAATGTATTCTTTCAAACTTGGTATATCTCTATACAATTTATACTTATCACCTCTATCATAATCTTGTGTAGAGGAATAGGTACTTCAATAAGAACTATAGAATTTGTAACAATATCTTTATTGTTTTCCCTTAAGCTTATAAACTCAAATAAAAGGAACGCTAAGTTTTTTTAAAATTACTGTTTCTACTCATACCCACAATTACTTTTCCATCTTTATCCAAAAAGATTTATTTTAGCAAAAATCGAAAATATTATAAGCATGGTAACAGAAACTTTTGCGCCCACTAAATTAATGTCGTTTGAAAAAATAGAAACGAAGATTTTTGTAACAATGGAAGAAGTGTGCAACTCTGTAGCAGATGAAATAGCAGCACTTATTACAAAAAAACAACGTTTAGGTGAAGCCACCGTACTAGGTTTGGCTACTGGTGCCACTCCCAAAAAAGTATATACTGCACTTATTAAACTACACAAAGAAAATGGTTTAAGTTTTGAAAATGTAATCACTTTTAACCTAGATGAATACTATGGTGTACAACCAGATACTATACAAAGCTACAAGCGCTTTATGGATGAAAATTTGTTTGACCATATTAATATAAAAAAAGAAAACTGCTACATACCACAAGGTAATATACCGCAAGAGCTAGTGAAGCAACATTGCGAACAGTATGAAAAAATTATAGAAAATTATGGTGGCATAGATTTTCAAATATTGGGTATTGGTAGAAATGGGCATATAGGTTTTAATGAACCAGGCAGCCATGTAAGTTCTATTACTAGGTTAATAACGCTTGACCACCTTACTCGTTTTGATGCGGCTTACGAATTTGGAGGCATAGCCAATGTGCCACGAAAAGCAATAACTATGGGTGTTGGCAGCATTCTTAAAGCAAAAAGAATTGTACTACTTGCATGGGGCGAACGCAAAGCAAATATTATAAAAGCAGCAGTAGAAGGGCAAGTAACTGAGTTTGTACCTGCATCTTATTTGCAGGGGCACCACAATGTACAATTTGTATTAGACGAAAGTAGCTCGGCAGAACTTACTCGTATAAAAACCCCATGGCTTACCGACGATGTATTGTGGAACAAAGGCATGATAAAAAAAGCTGTAATTCATCTTGCATTTTTATTGGAAAAACCTATTTTAAAACTTACTAATAACGATTATAATCAAAATGGATTGAGCGATTTGCTTGCGTTATACGGTCAAGCGTACGACATAAATATTGAAATTTTTAATTACTTACAACATAGCATTACTGGCTGGCCAGGCGGTAAGCCAAATGCTGACGACACTCACAGACCAGAGCGTGCAGCACCTGCACAAAAGCGGGTAATCATTTTTAGCCCTCACCCTGATGATGATATAATTTCTATGGGGGGCACTTTTCAGCGATTGGTAGACCAAGGGCATGAAGTGCATGTAGCCTACCAAACTAGTGGAAATATTGCGGTGGCAGATGATGAAGCATTACGATTTATAGAATTTGTGAGAGATTACAACCAACAGTTTGGAGTAAAAAGTGTGGAGACAGAAAAAATGTATGAGGATGCATTGGCTTTTTTAAAAATAAAGAAAAGTGGTGAAAAAGATACAGAAGCACTACGCCAAGTAAAAGGAATTATTAGAAGAGGCGAGGCAAAAAATACTTGTCGATTTGTAGGTGTGCCACAGGAGCGTGCACATTTTTTAAACATGCCTTTTTATGAAACAGGCTTGGTTGAAAAATATCCCTTGGGCGAAACAGATTTTGAAATAGTAGCAAAATTAATTAATGATATAAAACCACATCAAATATACGCTGCGGGCGACCTTGCAGACCCACATGGTACACACCGTGTATGCTTAGATGCAGTGTTTGAAGCCGTAAAAAGATTGCAACACAACGACTATATGAATGACTGCTGGGTATGGTTATACAAGGGTGCTTGGGCAGAATGGGATACCGATGTCATAGAAATGGTAGTGCCTATGAGTCCTGATCAAGTACTAAAAAAACGAAGTGGTATTTTTAAACACCAAAGCCAAAAAGATGGTGTTGTTTTTCAAGGAGCGGATGCACGAGAGTTTTGGAAACGTGCAGAAGATAGAAACAAAGGAACGGCAGAGTTATACAACAAACTAGGGCTTGCAGAGTATGCTGCTATGGAGGCGTTTGTAAGGTGGAGGTTTTAATAAGCTGTTAGATTTAAAGATTTTTATTATTTTACTACTAATTTCTTTTCAATTTTTTGAATTTTAAATTGAAATAAAATATTTTTTTCTCCATGTGGCTGTCTGAGCTATCATAAAGCAATGCTCATTATTTAAGAAAACATACTACTTTTAATTTTTGTTGCTCTTTAAGATTTAAAAATAGCGTGGGTTGTTGCGATTTGACTATTATCCCGGTATGCAAATGCCTAGAAAGAAATACGCCCAGCCGAATAGTTTATACCGTTATGGGTTTAATGGGATGGAGAATGATAAGGAAATTTGTAAAAGGGGGCAGGATTATGGGATGAGGATTTATGATTGAAAGTTGGGGATGTTTTTAAGATTGGATTTATTATTATTAATACAAAAAACAGAACAATTTCTTAATCCAAATATAATTGTAAAACCGTTTCCAGTTAAAGCATTTTAGTTGTATAACAAAAAATATTTTCTTAAATAAACCTTACATCACACAGTCCCCATTAGTCTCCTCTAACAACATAAACCAATCTTGCAATTCCATATTTATGCTACTGGCCTTGGCAAGGTTTGGTATTTTATAAATATCTGTTGTACCACAAACAGGTATTATTCCAGCTGGGTGTTTTAGTATCCAAGCTAGTAATACCACATCAATAGTTGTGTTATATTTTATTGCAAAATTGTTGATTATATTTTTTATGCGGTCAGTTTTCTCATTCTGTATTTTAAAAATATTTCCCAGTGGCGACCAAGCCATTGGCTTAATATTATGAATTTGCATATAATCTAAAGCTCCATTATGCATTGCCCCATTATGTGTAAGCGAAAATTCTATTTGATTAAAATTAATGCTTGTTTTTGTAAGTAATAAATCCATTTGTGAAGCACTAAAATTAGAAACACCAAAGCCAATAATTTTACCACTTGTTTTAAGTGTATCTATTGCGGCGGCTATTTCATCTGCTTGCATTAGTGGGCTGGGCCTGTGTAGCAGTAATACATCTAAATAATCTGTCTGTAAGTTTTGTAAAGATTTTTCTACCGATTTTGTAATATGTGCTTTGTTGTAATTGTAATGCTTAATATTGTTGTTTCTATTTATATTTTGCAATTGTATACCACATTTAGAAATAAATTGTAATTGCGTTCTTTCTATTTTACTTTCTTTAAATGCTTTTCCAAATGAAGTTTCTGTCGTATAATCTCCATAAATATCTGCATGGTCAAAACTTGTAATGTTGTTTAAAATGTATTCGTTTATAAGTGAGGTCATTTGTAGTGTATTGAGATTTTTGCCCCAACTACCCCAGTTCATTGTGCCAGCAATTATTGTAGAAAAAATAGTATTACTCATGATTAATTTTTGTTATTAAAATAACTATTAGGGTTGCAAATTTTTAGAAGGTAGGATACCCTTTAGGTTGAGTGTAATAATTATAAATGCACCCATGCCTATTTCTTAAACTTCTTTCCTATCTTCACTTTTGTATAAAACTACTTTAAATTTTTTAAAAGCATTTCTTAAAAAAAGTAGCAAAAATATTAAGTAATGAAAAACACAATTATTACAGTAAAAAATCTTACCAAAAACTATGGCAATTTTGAAGCAGTAAAAGATATTTCTTTTGAAGTATACGAAGGAGAAATATTTGGATTACTTGGACCAAATGGAGCAGGTAAAAGTACCACTTTAGAAATTATAGAAACGCTAAGAGAGAAAACATCTGGAAAAGTATTTGTTGGTGGGTTAGACTTAGATAAAGCCCCCAATGATATTAAAAAGATAATAGGAGTACAATTACAAACATCAGGTTTTTATCCTGGGCTCAATTTGCTAGAGCTTATTAAACTCTTTAGTGGCTTATATAATAGAGAGGTGGATGGAATGGAGTTGCTTAAAAAAGTAAACCTTGCAGATAAAGCTAAAAATAAAAGTAAAGAATTAAGCGGTGGACAAAAACAGCGTTTTTCTATTGCCACCACTTTAATAAATAATCCTAAAATTGTTTTTTTAGATGAACCTACTACAGGGTTAGACCCCCAAGCTCGTAGAAATTTGTGGGACTTAATAAAAAAGATAAGAGATAACGGTACTACCGTTATACTCACCACTCATTATATGGATGAAGCAGAACAACTATGTGACCGTATTGCCATTATGAACGAAGGTAAAATTATAAAACTTGATAGCCCGGATGGTATGATAGACGAGCTAGTAGCTACCGGTTTTGAAAGACCTAAACAAGTAAAAGCAGCTAACTTAGAAGACGTATTTTTAAACCTTACGGGCATAGAAATGAAGCCTGACTAAGGTTTGATATAAATTTTGTTAAGAAATGTATACTTGTCTTAATTATGGTTAAAAAAAAATAAATTTTTTATGAGCAGATATTATATTTGCAAAAAATAAATATACAATGAAGAAATTAATATTAAACGCTGCTGTTATTGTTTTAGCATTTAGTGGTGTACATGCACAAACTACTAAAACTACTGTGGCTACAAAACCTGTAACTGCTACCACTACGGTTGTACCAGCACAGGCTGGGGTAAGTGCCAATGCTGTAAAATTATTACCACCAGTACCAGCATTTGCAAATGCAACAGATAGCTTTAGCTATGCAGCAGGTATGAGTATTGCAGAAAGTTTGAAACAAGCTGGTGCAAAAAAAATAAATGCACAATTATTTGCAAAAGCTTTAAACACTGTGTATGCAAATGGTAAAACGATTTACACAAAAGAGCAAGCACAATTTGTATTGCAAACAATGCTACAAGGCATGGCAAAAAATAAACCAGCCGTAAAAAAAATTGATAGTCCACAAAAGAAAGAAGCTGCAGCATTTTTAGCAGCATGTAAGAAAAAGCCAGGTATAATTACTTTGCCAAATGGGTTACAATACGAAATACTTAAAGAAGGAGAGCTCAATGGATCAAAACCATCATTACAAGACCAAGTAACTGTTCATTATGTTGGAACTTTAATTAACGGAACAGAGTTTGATAATTCTATTAAGCGAGGGCAACCAGCTACTTTTCCGCTTACAGGTGTTATACGTGGGTGGACAGAGATTTTGCAGTTAATGCCAAAAGGGGCTAAGTGGAAGGTAAATATACCAAGCGAATTAGCGTATGGCGAAAACCCACCAAGTGCACAAATACCACCCAATTCTTTGTTAATATTTGAAATAGAATTATTAGATATTATTAAAGCAAACGCAGCGCCAGTAGCTATTCCACCAGCTCCAGCGCCAGCAGTACAAGCCCCACCACAAGCCCCACCAGCACCAGTAAAATAAATATGATAAATGTAAGTTATCCCATTGGGAAATATATAGAGCAGCCATTCTCTGAGCCACAACTCAAAGAGTGGCTGCTTGATATTGATACGTTGCCAAAGGCATTGGAGTATGCTATTACTAACCTAGATGCGGTACATTTAGAACAGCCATATCGCCCAGGCGGCTGGAATAGTAGGCAAGTGGTACACCATGTAGCAGATAGCCATACGAATGCTTTTATAAGAATAAAGCTGGCACTTACAGAAGATAACCCGATTATTAAACCTTATGACCAAGATGCATGGGTTTTGTTAAGCGATACACAAAATGTACCTATAAATGTATCGCTCACACTTTTATATGCAGTGCATACCCGTATGCTTGCTGTGCTACAAAGCATAATGGAAAAAGAGTGGCAGTGAACTGTAGAGCACCCAGAGTATAAAATAAAAATGAGTATTTGGTATATACTAGGTTTGTATGCTTGGCATGGAAAACACCATACAGCACACATTATTAATTTAAGAGAGCGAATGGGTTGGTAGGATTTGTAAACGAGTTGAACATTTATTTAGTTAGCACTATGTTAGGTGTAATTTTCCGACAAAATCAAACTTGAATATTCTTTTGTAAATTTGAATTATGAAACAAGAGTTTATAATCGAACTTTTTAATAAATTTGAATTAGCCTGTTATACCTATAATGACCTCGAGTGTTGGAGTGCAAGGGAATTACAAGATATTTTAGGTTATTCAAAATGGGATAATTTCCTTAAGGTAATTGACAAAGCAAAAGCAGCCTCAAACAATGCAGGGGAAATATTAAGTAACCATTTTGCCGACATCGGGAAAATGGTTCAAATAGGTAGCAGAAGTGAAAGAAAAATTACAGATTTGGCTTTGACAAGATACGCTTGCTATTTAATTGCACAAAATGGAAATTCTTCGAAAAGTGAAATTGCCTTTGCACAAACATATTTCGCAGTTCAAACAAGACGACAAGAAATAGTAGAAAAAAGACTTTTAGACATTGCAAGAGTAACTGCAAGAGAAAAACTTTCAAAATCAGAAAAGAAACTTTCAGGAATAATTTATGAAAGAGGAGTTGACGACAAAGGATTTGCAATAATTCGTTCAAAAGGAGACCAAGCTTTATTTGGAGGATTTTCTACTACCGAAATGAAACGAAAATTGAAAGTTTTGGAAAGCAGACCTTTGGCAGATTTTTTACCTACTTTGACTATTAAAGCGAAAGATTTTGCAACAGAATTGACAAGCCACAATGTTGTAGACAAAAATTTAAAAGGAGAACAACAAATTTCGAAAGAACATATTGAAAATAACGTAGCAGTAAGACAAATGCTAAAAGAGAGAGGTGTTTTACCCGAGAATCTACCTGCGGCTGATGACGTTAAAAAAATTAAAAGAAAACTTGAAAGTGACGAAAAAAAAGTTTTAAAATATTCAAAAAAGAATAACACGAAGAAATAAAACTACGCCTAACACGGTTTTGCAATATTGGGGCAGGACGTTGCAATCTTCATCATTAGCAACATGGCAGCATTTGTTCGGGTAGGCCAAACATCGGTGGGCTTTTGTTTTTTATCTTGAACATTTTTTTTTCAATCGGCAGCGGTTCCGGGCAGACAGATTTTAAATTACACAACTGCACAAAGTCCTAAACGTTATTCATCGTAATACTTCTAGTAATTTGAGAAAACGAATTAAAGCTATTAAAATTTGCTATTGCCAACAAAATCAATTGTAAATTTAGTTTAGTGCAATTCTCGAAAAAAAAGGTGGCTGCCTGAGTTTGTAGGAGGCGGGTTTCTAAAAGCGCATCAAGTTCGACAAGCTCACCCTCACAAGCTTTTACATAGCACACTATTTATAAATTGTATAATATTAATTAATTTCTAGGCTTAGCATTTATTTATACAAAAAAAATAATAAATAACTGATAATAGAATATAGATTTTTGCTTCTCCATTGTTCATATCTCACAAAGATGTTTCTAAAATAAAATAAGCAATAAGAACATTTTGAAAAAAAATACGATTTTTTTAATTGTGCTGATAAAACGAATTTTTTATGGTGCTGTTAAAATAAGCGTATAATTATTGTAGAAAATTGATGATGGATATATTCGTCTTTCTTGCATGTCAAAAAAAGTTTGTTTACGCTTTGCAAAGCTCAAATCATTTTATAATTTTAACTTTAAAAAAATACTCATAATTACGAATATTATTTATTTTAAAAAATTAAATAATTAAATAATATGCTTGAATATTATAAGCATAATTAAATAAAAAAACCTCTATTAAAGAGGGTTTTTTACTTACATGATTTTATTAAGATTTTGAAATAAACTGTATCTGAAACATCAAATAGTTACTCATTATTTCTTCAAAACATCTGCTATTGTTTTTCCAATATCAGCTGGGCTTGCTACAACATGTATACCGCATGCAGCCATTATTTTCATTTTAGCAGCAGCTGTATCATCTTCGCCACCCACAATAGCACCTGCATGCCCCATGCGCCTGCCCGGAGGTGCAGTTTGCCCTGCTATAAAACCTACCACAGGTTTTTTATTG
>JAYUJS010000215.1:0-9277 GCA_043765095.1 Ferruginibacter sp. | reverse complement strand
CAAACATATACTCATTATCCTTCGTCAGATTATAATGCAATACCACAACTTATTATTACAAACAATTATGGTTGTAATGATACAGTGAGCGCAAAAGTAAAAGTAGTATATAGTTGTTTTATAGCCGTGCCTACTGCATTTACGCCTAATGGCGATGGGGTAAATGACTATCTCTATCCGCTTAAAGCTTATAAAAGCACCAACCTACGATTTAGTGTGTACGACCGGTTTGGTAACAGATTATTTTTAGGCACCGACTGGCAACAAAAATGGGATGGCAAGTACAAAGGGGAAAAACAAAATGCAGGTACTTACGTTTGGACACTTGAATACACAAATATAGAAACCAATAAAGCTGTTTTTGAAAAAGGAACGACGATTCTTGTCCGTTGAAGGTTCAAAGTTTATGGTTGAAAGCTTCAAACAATATTCACTACTTTAATATTTTACTTAAAAAAATTCTGTCAACAACCAACAACTATTAACCAATAACTAATAATGTACTACTCCGAATATTTAGAATTAGATAAAATAATAGATGCACAACATCCTGAAAGTTTTAAAGAAGGGAATGTGCCAGCGCATGATGAAATGCTTTTTATAATTATACACCAAGCTTATGAGCTTTGGTTTAAACAAATTTTATTTGAAGTGAATTCTGTAACAACCATAATAGGTAAAAATGCTATGGATGATAACTCTGCGGAGCTGCAAACTGTAGTGCATCGCTTGCAAAGAGTGGTTGCTATATTAAAAGTATTGGTGCAGCAAATAGATATTTTAGAAACAATGACACCGTTAGATTTTTTAGATTTTAGAGATAAGCTCCGTCCTGCATCTGGATTTCAGAGTTATCAGTTTAAAATAATAGAAGCTAAATTGGGTTTAAAATTTGAACAAAGGCATGGACAAAATTATTATACCTCACAACTTTTACAAAAAGATATTGATATTATAAAAGATGCAGAAGAAGGTAATACAATTTTGGCTTTGGTAAATAAATGGCTAGAACGAATGCCTTTTTTTAGAGATGATAACTTTTGGAAAAATTATACTCCATCATCAGTAGAAACAAACCATGCAATAAATAATATACATCCTTTTTGGAAAGATTATGAAAATATCTACGCCGAAAGTTTAGCCGATGCAGAGAAATTGAACATAGATAATTTTAGAAAATTATTTTTTACAGATGAAGAGAAGATCGAACGTTCATTAAGTTCGGAGGCATGCAGAAGTGCATTGTTTATTATGCTTTATAGAGGCTACCCAATGCTTGAACTACCCTTTCAATTATTAGATACTTTGCTAGAAATAGACAACCAACTAGGCAACTGGCGCTATAGGCACATAAATATGGTACGCCGCATGATAGGCACTCGAATAGGTACAGGAGGCAGTACAGGCGCAGGTTACCTGCAAGGCGCTATGGATAAGCATTATATTTTTAAAGAAATTTCTCAGCTTAATAGTTTTTTAATGGATAGAAGAAAATTGCCAAAGTTACCTAGGGAGATTATTGAAAAATTAGGGTATTGAAAATTATTATCAAAACGTTTAATATATTTTTTGATAATAGAATTCAACTTTACTTTTTGTAAACGTATTCGCTTACGGCAAATGCTTTTGTAAGCACTAGCCTATAGCGAGTGCGTTTTATTTTACCGAAGGTGAAACAAAAATTGCCCGTGGCAAATTTCTGTAAGCAATTGCCTGTGGCAAATGCCTACGATACCGAGTCTGGCAAATTTCATATCTACTTGTTAATTTAGGGGGGAATCCCCTCTGCTAATTCTTTACCTGCCAAAGGAACGTTTATACTTTAATATTTTTTTTTGTTATTGTATAAATTGTTAAATTGCACAAAATATAAAATTAATTTTATGCATAAAATTTACAAATTTTTATTGGCATCTTTTGCAATGCTAATTTCATTTTCTACATCTGCTCAGAAAACCTTTTTTTCTGACATCAGTAAAACATCTATAAAAGTAACATCAGGTAAACACGACCTTGACCTAGAAAAGTACAGAAGTGTTTCTATGGATGTAAATGGGATGCGAGATTTTCTTTGGTCTTTACCAACAGAAAAAAATGTAATTTATAGCCGAAATAATACACCCGTATTAGCACTACCAATGCCTGATGGTACAATTGGCAGGTTTCATGTTTGGGAAAGTAGTATTCAAGAAAAAGGATTGGAAGAAAAATTTCCTGAGATAAAAACTTTTGCTGGGCAAGGTATAGATGATCCTTATGCTACAATTAGATTTGATTATAGTCCTTATTTAGGTTTCCATGCTCAAATACTTTCTGCTGTTACAGGTAGAATTTACATAGACCCTTACGCAAGAGGGAATGTTAATAATTACATGAGTTATTTTCACAGTGATAACAAAAGAGATGCAAGGTTTGAATGTAAAACTGAACAACTTAAAGAAATTTTAGGAACGGAAAGTACTCAAGCTGGGCCATGTAGAGGAACTGACCTTACTACCTATCGTTTAGCTATTACTTGTACAGGTGAGTATGCACAAACACTTAGTGGTGTAACAGTTGGTGGTACTACACCTGGTTCTGCAGGGCCAACACATGCAGGTGTTGTTGCAAGTGCAAACAGAGTTTCTGGATTATATGAACAAGACTTATCAATTCGCTTAACATTGGTTGCAAATAATAATTTGGTTGAGTTTTTAGATCCTTCAACTGACCCATTTGCAAATGATGGGAGTATTGCAGAATTAAACAGTATTACTGGTGTCATAAATGGGCTTATTGGTGTAGCTAATTATGATATTGGACACCAATTTTGTACAAATGAATCTGGAGGTGTGGGTGCTGGTGTAGCTGGTTTAGCTGTAGTATGTACAGGTAGTAAAGGTAGGGGGCTTACTGGTAGAGCAAATCCAACAGGCGATGGCTATGACATAGATTATGTTGCTCATGAGATGGGACATCAATTTGGTGCGAATCATACTTTTAATACAGCTGGTTGTTTTGGGGGCGCTGGAGCCGGTGGATCGTATGAACCAGGGGGTGGTACCACCATTATGGCGTACGCTGGTATTTGTGCCCCAACTGAAAATATTCAACCAAACAGTGATGCAGCCTTTCATGCAAAAAGTTTTGATGATATTAGCAATTTCTTGGCTACTGGCTCTGGAGGAGCTTGTGGTGTAAATACCCCTACTGGTAATATTTTACCTGTAATAACATCTACACCAAATAATAATATAAGTATACCAATTGGTACACCATTTGTGCTTACAGCAACTGCTACTGATGCAAACGGTGATGCACTTACCTATAACTGGGAAAGTTGGGATGCTGGTGCAGCAGGTACTTGGATAAGTGCAGCAACAAGCACAAATAGAACTTTATTTAGAACTAGGGTTTCAAAAACAACTGGAACAAGGACTTTTCCTGATATAAGAGTAATTGCTGCAAACTATCCAGGAACTGCTGCTCCATCTGCAATGGATGGATTAAGAGGTGAAGTTTTACCACAGGTAGCTCGAGCTATGAAGTTTAGATTGTCTGTAAGAGATAACAGAGCTGGTGGTGGTGGTAATGTACAAGCAGGTGAAGGTTGCCAAGATGTTACAACTTTTCAAATAAATGCAGTTGGAACTACTCCTTTTGCTGTCACAGTTCCTAATGGCGGTGAGAGTTATTTTGCTTCTACAACACAAACGGTAACGTGGAATAATGCAGCTACTAATGCAGCTCCCTTTAATGTTGCTAACGTGAAAATATCTATTTCTACTGATGGTGGATTAACTTACCCAAATGTATTGTTAGCAAGTACTCCTAATACTGGTTCTGCTTCAATAACAATGCCAACATCAACAACCAATACTGCACGTATAAAAGTAGAAGCTATAGGTAATATCTTCTTCGATATTTCTAACAGTAACTTCTCTATTACTACCCCACCAACAGATTTTAACTTTGGTACAGTAATAGCAGGTTCAGCACTTACATGCCCTGCCTCTCCTCCTTCTATTACAACGACTATACCTACTACACAAACTGGTGGTTTTTCTAATTCAATTACATTAAACGCTACACCTGCTACTATACCAGCAGGCTGCACTATTAACTTTGGTACAAACCCTGTTGCGCCTGGCAGTAGTTCAACAATTACTTTAAACAATGCTAATACACTTGCAGCTGGTTCGTATTTTGTAACCGTTACTGGTACAGCTACTGGGGCTTCTGTAAAAACAATTACTGTTGTATTTAATGTGCCAATTGGTACTATACCAAATTTAACTGACCCTTCAGCGGCTTCTGTTTGTGCGCTTAATCAAGCTACTTTTTCTGTAGCTACCACTACCCTTGGTGCTACCTACCAATGGCAAAGTGCTCCTACTATTGGAGGTACTTACACTAACGTATCTACTGGTACGGGAGGTACTACTTTATCGTACACTACAGCAGCTACAACCGCAGCTATGAACGGTATGGGCTTTCGTTGTATAGCAACTACACAGTGTGGTATTAAAACATCTTTAAATGCATTACTAACAGTAAATACTCCTGCTGCTATAACTGTAGGAGGTGATCCGGCAAATCAATCTGCTTGTACTGGTACAAATGTTAGCTTTAATGTAACTGCTACAGGTACAGGTGTTAGTTATCAATGGCAGTCTGGTACATCCACAACTGGTCCTTGGACAAATGTGGGAACCAACAGTGTTACTTATACAATTACTGCTGTTACTGCTATTACGCCTACTTTTTATAGAGTAATTGTCAGTTCAACTATTTGTCCTTCCTCTGTAACTTCTACGGTAGCACAGCTTACTATTACAGCAATTGTGAGTACTACTAACCCAGTTTCCATAGCTGCTTGCGTAGGTGCTACTGCAAACTTTAGCATAACTGCTTCAGGTGCTGGTCTTACATACCAATGGCAATCTGCACCAACTCCCACAGGTACATTTGCTAATGTAACAACCGGTACTGGTGGTACAACTGCATCTTACACGACTGCCCCATTAACTGTAGGTATGAATGGAAGCGTATATAGAGTAATTGTAACAGGTACATGTAATAACCAAACTTCTGCAGCCGCTACCGTTACTGTAAATACAGCTGCTGCTGCCACTACAAACCCAGTGGATACAACATTGTGTAGCGGTGCTGGTGTAGTTGCAAGCTTTATAGGTGCTGGTACAGGTACTGGCGCTACTTACCAATGGCAACAAAGCCCAACGGGTGCTGCTGGCACTTGGATTAATGTAATTGGCGGTACTGGTGCTAATACTGGTACTTATTCGATCCCTGTTGCAGCTCCAGGGCCTATTATATATTATCGTTTAAGAATAAAAACAACAGTTTGCCCAGATTCAGCTTTCACTACTGCTTCTAAGCTTACAATAAATACACAAGCTATTATAAACGCACCACAACCTACATTACCAGTAGCTGTTTGTATAACTAGCACAAATGTGTTAACCGTGTTGGCGCAATATGCATCTACCTATCAATGGCAGGTGAGTACAACTGCTTTACCTGCTTTTACTGATATACCATCAGCAACTGCTGCAAGCTATACTATTGCGTTGCCTACTGTAGCTATGAATGGTAATAAATATAGAGTTCAAATATTTAGTACTTGTACACCAGGTTTAGCTGGAGCTATTTACTCTAATCCAGTTACCTTAAATGTAACACCCCCTGTGGCTATCACTCAGGCTCCAGTGGCTACGAGTGGTTGTGTATTTGATACACGTTCATTTACTGTAACTGCTACGGGTGCTAATAAATACCAATGGCAAGTAGCTACAAATGCTGCTGGGCCATGGACAAATACAAATGCTGCTGATACTTTCCCAGCTTTATCTATTGTTAATCCTTTATTATCTATGAGTGGTAATTTTTATAGGGTAATAGTTTCTAGCGTAAATAGCCTAGGCACTTGTAGTAGTATAACAACAAATGGTGCTAAATTATTATTAAGCGTAAAACCAGTAGTTGTACTTACTCAAGCAGCTACTTCTAATACAAATGCAGCTACCAATAGTAAATTAACTACTACTGTTAGTCCTGTTAGTAACTACATTTACAATTGGAAAAGAAATGGTACAACAATTGCAAATACTTTGGTAAGCACATTTATTTCTTTAAATGTAGATGATGCAGCTACTTATTTAGTTTCAGTAACTGAGCCTACTACTGGCTGTACAAGTGATGCTACAGCAGATGCTACAAGGACTACCTCTGCTTTAACAAGTGATAATTTGTTAGTTGGTAGAGTATTTATTTACCCTAACCCAGTTTCTAATATAATGTATGTAAGGTTTAATACTTCTACGAGTGCTACTAGAGGTACTACGCTAAATGTATACGACGAAAAAGGTGCAAGAGTAATATCTAAAGCTTTTGATATTGTAAACACAAATGGTAGAATGCAAGTTGATATGAGTGGCCAAGCATTGGGTACTTATTTAGTTTACATAATGGATGCATCTGGCAAAAAACTTGGTATAGGTAAAGTTGTTAAAGTACAATAAATTTTAATTAATATTTTTATAAAAGAGAGGCTGTCCTTATGGGTAGCCTCTTTTTTTAATGTAGTTTTTAATAAAATAATAACCTTGTAGATGTGTAGAAATGCAGTTCTTATATTGGTATTTATGATAAGTTGTAAATCAAATAAAAAATTAATTCCTTTAAATATTGTAAAAGCTGGTTCTATATTCACAAGAATAAAACTATTAATAATTTTAGATGCAAGGCATGGAGCTATAGACCCAAAAGCAGTAAATGACTATTGCATTTATATGAAAAAATATAACAAGAAAAATTGTAGATGCTGTATTAGGAATTATAGATACAAGTAGAATTACTGTGGTGCTAAATAGACTCGTAGACTCAAACATAAATAGGCATGCAAGAATAAACTTAGCAAATCTTCACAAACCTGATATGCTTATATCGGTACACATAAACCAGCATGATGATACAACGTATAATGGTTTTGAAATAGATGTTGCCGATAGTTTAATAACCAAAATGGATGAAAAAGATACAGTTTATGTAAATAATCCTAACAAAATTAAAGCAAGACAAATGGCTAATGTATTATGTAAAAATGTAGCAAATTCGTTTCCGAAAATGCACAATAGAAACGTAGCTATAAGAAAAGATAAAATATGGATTATTGGTGCTGGAGACTATCCTAGCTTATTATTAGAATTTGGTTTTATAAGTAGCAAAAAAGACTTGTTTTATTTAACTGATAGGAAAGCAATAAAAAAATTGGCAAGAGGAATTGTAGCAACTATTTATAAAGAATTGCTACCAAGTACTAATTTATTAAAGCAAAAGGTTATAAAAGTTTAGTGTTTTTAAAACAACTTCATTAAATGTTGCTTTGCTACATCATTTATGCTAGCTAAATTGGTAGTAGAGAAAGTTACAAATAAAAAAAATTCCTACAATAATGAAATATTACAAAATTTCCCCAATGTGTTTTTTAATATTATCTGCAATTTTTTGTGTAGGTAAATCATTTAAATCAATCCCAAAAGGGTCTTCAATTTCTTCGGCTATCATTTCTAAGCTAGCTAATACATAAAAGATAAAAATTACTACAGGTATTGCATAATAGCCTACTTGCATTGCAAATGAAAAAGGCAGTGTCATGATATAAAAAAAGATGAACTTTTTTACAAAAAGGCTATACGAAAAAGGGATGGGTGTATTTTTTATGCGCTCACATGCACCACATATATCAGTAAAAGAACTTAATTCTGCATTCAAATTTATCAATTGTGCGTCCGTTATTTTCTTTTGTATGTATAGTTTGTTTACTTTTTTTGCTATAATAGCTGCTACCTGATTTGGTACATGTTTATCCTTATCTATTGCACCCAACTCTGGGTGATCTATTTCATCAAGCTCTAGTCTTATGGTTTCTTTTAATAAATGGTTTCTTAAAACTACAGCAAAAGCTGGTATAATTTTTTTAAATAAACTCCTATTGCTTGTATCATCACTTTCCAAAAGTATGTTTAGCTTTATTGCTAAATTTCTACTGTTGTTTACAAGTGACCCCCAAAGTTTTCTACCTTCCCACCATCTGTCATATGCGGTATTTGTTCTAAACACTAATAAAAGTGATAATACAAACCCAAGCATATTGTGCAGTATGTTTAAGTTTTTTACATTGCTATCTTTTGCTAAATGAAAATATTCTAATTCGAACCATGTAATTATACCTGTGTAAATCCCAATGCATATAAGCATTAAAAATAATGCACGAAAAGTATCTGCTTTGTGTAATTTAAAAATGAAGGTGAACCAGTCTTTTGGGTTGTAAGCTATCATGATGCAAAAGTAATAGTGTTGCTTATATTTCTTAATAAAAATAGCTTAAATTCTTGTTAGCTTTAATGCCCATATATGCAATATTGTAAATGAGTATTTATATTTTGCACAAACCTCTTTTATAATTTGTTGTATAGAATGCAAGCGTACAAAAGTCATTGTATTAAAACTTCTATGTAAGCTAATAGATTTGATCAATGCTCTTTTAGCCATAATAATGAAGTTTGTCTTGTATCGTCATCATAAATATTTGCAAAATGATATAACTGAATATTGTTTTCTCTTAACCATTTTAAGGAAGAAGAAGTATTATACATGTTGTAGTTACAAAGATGAAATATTTCTATATTATTTTTTTTTAACCAATTACTTGAAAAACTATCAGTAACATCCAAAAACATTTGTGAGTAATAATAAAATCCTTTGTTATACTTTTTGAGCCATTCCAAAGAATTATTATCCAAGTAACGCAAGTAATAACCTAAATGATAAAAGGCTTTATCATTTTTTTTTAACCAATCAACATGCGTTTTGTCTTTTGTATTAAAAAGCAAATAATGATACATTGCTATATTGCAGTATGTAGTTTGTTTGTTACTTGTAAGAGTGTCATATTTTTTATTTTTTATTTTTTTTGCATCCGTTACATTTTTATTGTTTTGAGCACATGTAAAAAAAGGGCAAATAAGTAATAAGAATATAAATATTTTTCTCATGATAATTTTTTAAATTTAATTTAACTTACTTAATTATTCCATTCTCTTTTTTTATTAATTTTTTATAGTGGTCGCTCCAATAACGAAGGAGTGAAAGTAATTTATTTCTCTTAAAATAAGTTTATAGGTATATACGTTTAGGTCGCACTCCTTTATCGTTTATTATCAATACGTTTGGTTTCATTTTTTACCATTTTTACTATTAATTTGTGGAAAATAGT
>JAYUJS010000214.1:0-1192 GCA_043765095.1 Ferruginibacter sp. | reverse complement strand
TAAATAGCTAAATGAATTTTTTCTTCATAATTACCAACACCTGTTGTATGATATGTTTTACCAAATTCATACAATTTTAAATCCGAATTTTTTCTGTTGATGTTGTATGCAATTACCTCCAACCCAGTTTGCAAAAGCGATGGGCGCATCACATCTAAGTTTGCACTAAGGCTGTTAATCATTTTTACCGTATTGCCTAATGTAGCTTCGTTGTAATATTTACTATCGGTTATACTATTGGTAAATATTTCGCTAAAACCATTGCTAGCAAGGTAATTCGCCGTTTTATCAGCAAGGGCAGCTCTGCCATTATCATTGTCTGCAGAAGGCGCAATAGAAATTGTACTTGGTATTTCTATATTATCCAAACCATCTATTCGCATTATTTCTTCTACAATATCTGCCGGTATAGCAATATCAGTTTTGCTAAAAGGTACGTTCATAAATATTTCATCTACCCCTTCTTTTTGTATTTCAAAACCAAGTGCGGTCAAAATATTTTTGATAGTATCTGCATGGTAATTTTTACCACTCAGTTTTTTTAAGTAATGATATTTTAAAGCCACCGTAGTTTTTTCAGCAGGTGTTGTATATACATCAATTACATCGCTGCTTATTTGTCCTCCTGCTATTTCTTTTATCATGAGTGCTGCACGCTTCAATACATTTACAGTATTGCTTATGTCCACACCTTTTTCAAAACGAGTAGCAGCATCAGTTCTAAGCCCATGCTTTAAAGATGTTTTACGAACCGCTTCATTGCTAAACCATGCGCTTTCTAAAAATATATTTACGGTTTCTTTTGTTACTCCGCTTTCTGCACCACCATATACACCTGCAATGCACATGTTGTCTTCCGCATTTGCAATCATCAAATCTTCACTAAATAATTTTCTGTCTTTATCGTCAAGTGTTTTAAAAGTAGCATCTGCCGTTGCATTTTTCACAACAATGCAGTTACCTTTTATTTTTGCAGCATCAAAAGCATGCAATGGTTGCCCTGTTTCGTGCAAAATAAAATTGGTAATATCTACAATATTATTGATAGAACGCAGGCCAATTACTTTCAATTTATGTTGCAACCAAGTAGGGCTTTCTCCTACTTTAATATTACTGATACTAACGCCTGTATAGCGTTTGCAGGCATCATTGTTTTCTATTTTTACATCAATAACCAATTCGTTATTATCTG
>JAYUJS010000213.1:0-1194 GCA_043765095.1 Ferruginibacter sp. | reverse complement strand
TCCTTTGGACATTGGCGTCAAGTTAAGGAATAATTAATGCACATCTGTAGAGAACTAAGTGTGTATTTTTTGTAAAAGAAAAGGCAACTTGTAGTTCTAAAAACATTATAAAAATGTCTACAAATTGCCAATTCACTGTAAAAGTAAAAACAAAAATTGACAAGTACTTCAATAAAGATTTAGTAAATAAAATTGGAGTGGAAAGTAGGTTTATAAATCGTAAACCAAAAAAGATTACAGCCTATATTTTTTTTTAGGATTTATAATCAACTGTGTAAAAAATAGGCTAACTTATGAAAACTGGGCAGCAGAAATTAGTAAACTAATAGGGAATAAATCAGTTACTAAACAAGGTGTTTTTAGCAGAATTAATAAAGCGGCGGTTAAATTTGCGGAGCAATTGCTAAAAGAAATCTTATTGCAAAAGAGTAGTAAAGTATATGACAGTAAGCTCTTTAAGTCATTTGGCAAAGTTCTTTTACAAGATAGTACCACATTAAGTTTGCCAGCTGTACTTAAAAATAGCTTTGTAGGTAGTACATCACAAAACGGTACAAGTGCGGTAGCTAAAATTCAAAGTATTATTGACATAAAGCGAATGAATTTTGTGCAATTTATACTAGGTTCTTATACAGAAAATGACCAAAAGGCAAGCAAAAGTATTTTGGCTAATTGCCAAAAAGGGGATATTGTAATTAGAGATTTAGGCTATTTTTCAATTCCAGTATTTGAAGAAATAATGCAAGCAGGTGTGCATTTTTTAAGTAGGTTAAAATTTGCAGTAAAAATATTTGACGAAAATGGTGTAGAGATATTGCTTAAAGAATTGTTTAAGGGAAATAAGGCGATAGACATGTGGGTTTACATAGGCATAAAAAATAAGCTTAGGGTTAGGTTAGTAATGGTGCCTTTGCCAAAAGAACAAGCTGCGGAGAAAATCCGGAAGGCAAAATTGAATAAAGATAAACGCAGTAATCATAACGAAGATTATTACAAATGGCAAGGTTATACCATTTATATAACATCGGTAGATAGCAGCATTTGGACAACAAAAGAAGTGTGTAATGCCTATAAAGTAAGATGGCAAATAGAGATTATTTTTAAATCTTGGAAAACAGGGTTAAACCTACAAAGTAGCATTCACAGTGGTTTTACAAACGAAGAAAGAGTAAGGGTATATATATTTTTGATGCT
>JAYUJS010000212.1:0-1194 GCA_043765095.1 Ferruginibacter sp. | reverse complement strand
GCCACTCTATGCTAGGTAAATCCAGGTGGTTCGTAGGTTCATCCAGCAGCAATACATCTGGGTTCATCAAAATCATTTTTGATAATAACACCCTCATGCGCCAACCTCCACTAAACATTTTGTATTGTTTGCCTAAATCTTCGTTTGCAAAACCTAGCCCTTGTAAAATAGATTCTGTTCTATGGTGAATACTATACCCATCTAGCACATCCATTTCATGCAATAAATCTGCATATTTTTCTGCTAGTTTTTCATCACCCGTTTTTTCTAACTCCGCACCCACTAGTTCCATTTCTTTTTCTATTGCTTTCACTCTTTCAAAAGCGCCCATGGCTACTTCCAATATTGATTCATCGGTTTCAAAACCCAACAAATCTTGGTTTAAAAAACCAATGGTGGTTTCCCTACCTTTTTCAACCGTACCTTTTGCAGGAGAGTATTGACCAGTAAGCACTTTAAGCAAGGTAGACTTACCTGTACCATTATAACCAATAAGACCAATACGCTCGCCTGGCTGTATATGCCAAGTAGCATCTTCCACAATGGTTCTTGCCCCAAATTCGAATGTAAGATTTTGTAACCCTAATAACATTTTTGAAATTTTGTGCAAAAGTAACTATTAGTTTCTAAATACTTCTACGTTTACATTGCAGCTATTTATAAACATTACTTATTCTCAAAAAAATAATTAGGAGTGCAATGCTACAATAAAATAATTTTTTACTTTAATATGAGATATCAAACCTAACAATAAGTTATGAGATTTTTGCATAATATCTCTGGTCCATGTTTTTAGCACACATGAGTTATCAATGTTGGTATTTTCTTTAAGCACCTGGGGTATAGAGTCACATTTTTAAATAGTTTAGATTGTTTTACAATTTCTTTTCAAACGAAGTTAATGTATCATACTTCGTTTATTTACTACTGATTGGTAAATGGTTTGCCGGCATAAATTTGTAAATGTGCTGTAAGAGGATAGGTACAAAAACAATGACAAAGAAACTGACTACAATGCCATAGAGTACCACGCCCTTGTATTTTGGCGTGTGACAAGCCGTACTTGTGCGGTGGGCTAGGGATTAATTTTTCAACTTGCTTAGTATCATTTCTGCAACTACTGCTCTTGAAAACCCATACTTCTTCATGGTAGATGTTATTTTATCAATGTCGTTATTTACTTTATTGATTGCA
>JAYUJS010000211.1:0-1195 GCA_043765095.1 Ferruginibacter sp. | reverse complement strand
TTAATATTTCATTTCTTAAAAATACTTTACCAGGTTTAGATGCTAATAATGCCACCAATTCAAATTCTTTTCTGGCTAATATAATTTCTTCTCCTTTTAAGCATACTATATACCGTTCTCTATCTATTTCAAAATCACCTACAGTTACAATGCTAGGGCCATCGGTTTTCACTCTGCGCAATAGGCTGCTAACTTTACTCAATAAAACTTTTGGGCTAATAGGTTTAGTAAGGTAATCATCTGCACCATTTTCTAAACTTTTTATTTCGGTATTCTCATCATTTATAGCAGTAAGAAAAACTATAAGTGTACCTGCAAATATTGATTGGCTGCGTAAAACATTACACACTTCCAACCCATTTTTTCCAGGCATCATCATATCTAAAATAATTAAATCTGGTTTTGTGGCTTTTGCTTTTTCTATAGCTTCATCTCCATTTTTTGCCGTTACTACTTCATAGCCTTCTCCTTTTAAGTTAAAGGAAAGTATTTCAATAATATCTGGCTCATCGTCTGCTATTAAAATCCTTTTTACTGTGCTCATAATCCTTAAATATTAAGCAAATGTAAAGGTTCTCTTTAGCCTTTGGTACGCAATTTGTCTATTATTGCATTATCAAATTGTTAAGCTATGTAGCAACAAATACATCCTCTTAACAGTCTATTAAGAAATAGAATATTAAATTACACGATATTTACGCTAGAACATATTTTATGAAGATTATATTTTTTACACTTACTTTATTTCTTTTTACTACCACGGTTACTGCATTTTCTGATACTACCAATATTCCGCTTGCCCGTAAAAGTAGACATGATGATATTCGCAAGGAGCAAATAAATTGTGATAAACTAGATGGAAAAGAAGATGGAATTTTAAAATTAAGTACAAATGAAGAATATAATGCAGCAGTAACAAATGCTTTATTTAAAAAACCTAATGAGCTTAGGTTTTGGATAGAAAAAAATGACCAGCTACTTCCAACAAATAATGATAAAGTGCGCTACCTTAAATATGTAGCAGCATTGTTGGTTAATTATAGAATTGCGCTACGAGATAAAGAAATGTTGCCGGTAGATTTGGCAGTATTGCTCAATGAATTTGAAAATGTACTTAAAGCTAAAGTTCTCAATAAAACTATATTGCCATTTATAGAAAAATCATCATATTCAGTAGCAAAAATATTAACAGAAA
>JAYUJS010000210.1:0-1195 GCA_043765095.1 Ferruginibacter sp. | reverse complement strand
GTCTCGTCCTAAAATAAGTTTACACTTTTTGTTATTAATACTGTTGGTTGTTTACAAATATACATTAATCCGTTTTAGGGTTTACATTTTGTAATGGTCTAGTTTTTCCACATTATTGAATCAACTGTAATATTTTAAACTTATCCATATAATGGCTTAGCTTTTAACCCCACCAGTTAAAAAGCGTATAAAGCCATTATGTGGGTAAGTTTTCAATTGTTGCTATTCAATAATGTGGTAAAACGGTGCTTTTAAAGTTCCCCATTTTCTTTTTTATTTTGTTGCTTTTTTTTATAATAATTAGTCCATAATTTAGGTATAGGGCCACTCATTAAATGAGCTTCTACTGGCTTTAAATTATTGATACTATTATGTGGTCTCAAATAATTATAGGTGCTTATTGCTATTGCAATTGCATTTTGTGCAGCACTAAAATTTGAATAACATTTTTCTAATAGTTCTGTTTTTAAGATACCATTTACTCTTTCGGCAATAGCATTATCTCTAGGGTCTCCATTTTCGGTCATTGATATTTTTATGTGATTATCTTTTAGCAATTTTACATAATCATCACAACAATATTGTACGCCTCTATCGCTATGATGAATTAGCTCTGAGACATCTTTTGTGTTATCCATTGCCATTTTTAATGCCTCTAAAGGGCCTTTTGTTTCTAATGTTTTGTGCAAGTAAAATCCTACTATTTTATGGCTATACACATCTGTAATTAAGCTTAAATATCCAAAACCGGTACCTATATGTATGTACGTTATATCGCTTACCCACAGTTGATTTGAGGCTGTTGGCACAAAGTTTTTTATAATATTGGGGTACTTTCTATAATGGTGTTTAGACCATGTAGTAATGCTCCCTTTTCGCTTTCTTTTTCTTACTAATAGATTATGCTCGTCCAATAATCTAAATAGTGCATCTCTGCCTATCGAAAACTGGTGCTGCTCTAAAAATAGTTGCATTTCTCCCAATAATTTTCTTGTGCCAATATGCTTTTGATACACTCTGTATTTGAGCACTTCTGCAATAATTAAATCGGCTTCATAAGCCTCTTGCTGCAAATAAGTTTTGTACTGATAATAACTTTGCCTTGAATAACCAAGTAGCAAACAAAGGTCGTTTATGCAACGAGGCTTCCTTTGTCCAACTGTATCTACTGCTTGGTGCCAAACTTTTTTCTGAT
>JAYUJS010000209.1:0-1197 GCA_043765095.1 Ferruginibacter sp. | reverse complement strand
AAAATAAAAAAATAGCTTTAGATTTGATAGAACTAAAAGGATAAGTAGATGACAGCATCATTGATAAAATGAGCGAAAGCATGAATTATAATTTACTTGAAATGAGTAAAAAGTATGGAGGCAACATGCAAGTATATTCTCATGGTGAGGCGTTTTTAAAAATATTACAAACAAGAATTGGGGATAAGGGAGTATACTTGTTAGATGAGCCAGCGGCAGCGCTTTCACCGCTTAAACAGCTATCTCTTATTTCTCTTATTATGGAAATTATAAAAAGTAAAAATGCGTAATTTATAATAGCGACTCACTCACCAATACTAATTGGGGATACCTAATGCTTTGTTATACGAAGTACAAGAAGACCCCATGCAAGCAGTAGCATATACTGAAAATGACCATTATAGAATAACAAAAACATTTTTTGATAATCCAGAGTATTATTTGAGACACTTGTAAAAAATATGCCAATTTGTAAATGTGATAATTTGCCAATTTTCTAAATTTTGAAATCTAATTAAAATGCTTATTGCTTTATTGACATCTATAAATTTAATTTACATGTAGTTAATACCAATAAAAATGCTCAATAAAATTATTTTATAGAGCATTTTTTAAAAATATTTTCATTTAAAACAACCCAAATAATTGCGCATCTATGCCACTAATAATTTGCCCAAGGTGGTCTTCATTTTCAGCAAACTTATTTGTATCAGCATCTATTATTAATAGCTTTCCTTCTTTGTAACCGTCTATCCAACTGTTATAATAATCATTTAATTTTTTTAAATAATCTAGACGGATATTTTCTTCATATTCACGACCACGCTTTTGTATTTGAGAAACCAAAGTAGGTACAGATGCTTTTAAATATATTAGCAAATCAGGGGGCTCTACCATGCTTTTTAAAGTTTCAAAAAATTGGTAATAATTTTCAAAATCCCTTTTCCCCATCAAGCCCATGTCATGTAAATTTGGTGCAAAAATATTTGCATCTTCATATATGGTTCTGTCTTGTATTACTGTTTCAGTACCATTTTTAATTTCTAATAATTGTTTTAGTCTACTGTTTAAAAAATAAATTTGTAGGTTAAAACTCCACCTAGGCATATCTTCATAAAAGTCATTAAGGTAAGGGTTGTGGTCTACATCTTCAAACTGTGGTATCCATTTATAATGCTTGCTTAGCATTTCTGTGAG
>JAYUJS010000208.1:0-1197 GCA_043765095.1 Ferruginibacter sp. | reverse complement strand
TTCATTTTTTGTTTTTTATTTTCGTTATTTGGAGTTTTTTACTCCTTTTCAACCCTTATTTGGCTGATAAATTTGCATTGGACATAACTATCCCAGGGGAACGATATAAATTGTATGCCATTGCCTCCATCAGGTGTTGTGTATGTGTTTTGGCTTTACCTAAGTATCTGGCAGTACCAGCACTAAACCATCTGCTCATTCCCCCAAAAGTTCGTTCTACTTTGTATCTAACTTTACTTACTATTGTGTTAAATTTTGTTTGATGATTTGTGAGAACTTTCCCTTTGCTAGCCTTGTGCATTATGCCATCTTTAAGTCCTTTTTCTTTTAAATAATTTCGATTGCTTTTGCTGCAATAACCTTTATCTGCTCTTACCCTTGACCCTTTATTTAGTCCTGCTTTTTCTACTACATCTTCTAAGTGTATCATATCGCTTTGGTTGGCAGATGTGGTTACTACTGCTACAACTAAACCTTGCTCATCTGTAACAATATGTTTTTTATAACCATAGCGTAGCTTTCCTGCTTTCATGACCCATGCACCCTCGGTATCTACATGGCTTTGAACTTTTACTTGTAATATTTTTGCTGGTACATCTACCTTTGGATCAGCATTTTCTTTCCTATCTTCTACAACTTCGTATTGCTTTTTGCCTCTTGGTTTACGTGGGCTATCGGTTATACTTGCATCTATTATAGTTCCTTTTTTAAGTAATATTCCTTTCTGCTCTAGTTGTAAATTTATAATATTCATTAAGGGTTCGTAAGCATTTTTTTTGGTTAGTTCGGTTCTAAATCTACTCAGTACTGTGTTGTCAGGTACAGCATCTTCTAACGTTAATCCTACAAAGTTCATAAAACTTAAACTATCGTTTAAGCGATCTTCCACTTCATAATCACTTAGACCATACCAAGTCTGTAGCAAGGACATCTTAAACAATAACAAGCCACTATAAGATGGGCGACCTGCCACACTAAAACCTTTGTTGTAATGTTTCTTTAATTCAAATTCTATAACAGACCAATCTAACAATAAATTCATTTGTCTAAAAAAATCATTCTTTAGTTTTCGCTTTGATATGGCGATTGTAGAAAAACTGAGTTGCTGGGTGTTCTTTTCCATATTCAAATATACGGAATATATTTCAATATATTGACTGTCAATATGTTATGACAAAATGGCTTTGCAACGGTTTC
>JAYUJS010000207.1:0-1199 GCA_043765095.1 Ferruginibacter sp. | reverse complement strand
TTTCCAACTAAAATACTTTTCCGATTTCTCTAAATGTTGAAATTGTTCGAAAGAATTGACACCCACCACTAAATTGTGATGATAATTCGATAGGACACCACTTTTAATAATTACATGAAGGTCAGCAGAGTACTTATCGTTCTCCTAGCTATATGCACCTTTTCACAAGGAATATCTGCTATCAGCAACAATGAGCTCTCACCAGCCATCAACCAGCAACCTACAGATGCTCACCTTATTTTTGATTCAAATGCCTCAAAAAATAGGATAAACACAAGATCAAACATCCCAGTTCAAGCAAATTCAGAACAAAAGATAGAGGAAAACAAAAATTCTTTAAAGGGTAAAGTATTAAATGCCTTAGCTAATCTCTTTTCTTCAAAAGTGAAAAGTACCAAGGGTGTACAAATTTCAGAGTCATCTTCTGTTTCCGTAAGCTTTGATTAATGATAGAAGCCAGTCTTAGGCTACAAGCCAGCAACTTCAAAAAGTACACTGACAGCTAACATTGCAAGGAATGCCACAGCAAAAAAAGGTTTGAACAAAAATACAGCTACCTGCAGTGAAACAGATACAGCTACCTGCAGTGAAACAGATACAGCTACCTGCAGTGAAACAGATACAGCTACCTGCAGTGAAACAGATACATCTACCTGCAGTGAAACAGATACAGCAACAAACACGGCCACTGCTACCATTACCGCCACTGCTACCAACACGGCCACTGCTACCAATACCGTCACTGCTACCAACACTGCTACCGCTACCAACACTGCTACCGCTACCAACACGGCCAGTGCTACCAACACGGCTACTGCTACCAACACGGCTACTGCTACCAACACTGCTACCGCTACCAACACGGCTACTGCTACTAACACAGCTACTGCAACCAACACGGCTACTGCTACCAACACGGCTACTGCTACCAACACGGCCACTGCTACAAATACCGCCACTGCAACCAACACGGCTACCGCTACCAACACGGCCAGTGCTACCAACACAGCTACTGCAACAAATACCGCCACTGCAACCAACACGGCTACCGCTACCAACACGGCCAGTGCTACCAACACGGCTACTGCTACCAACACTGCTACCGCTACCAACACGGCCAGTGCTACCAATACCGCCACAGCAACTAATACAGCCACTGCTACCAACACAGCTACAAATACAAACACAGCTTCTGTTAC
>JAYUJS010000206.1:0-9348 GCA_043765095.1 Ferruginibacter sp. | reverse complement strand
TTCATTTATATTTATAATTAAACAAGTTGGAACTAAAGTTTTAGTTTCTTACTATGATAAAAATGTAAAAGCAAATATTACTAATGACTCTATAGTTGATAATATTCGAAATAATATTATTGCTACAAGAGCAAGAGCTGTATTAGCCATTATACAGTTGGAAAATTTATTAAATGGATTTCTAGTAGATGCATAAAACTTGTTGAAAGGATTATATAAAATTTCTTGAAAAAATAATTTGAAAAATAAAATGAAATTCATTTTACTCTTTAAAAAATAAATTCTTAAAAATAAAATGATAATGCTATAAACGAAAAAGATAAAAATATATACGAAGAAAAATAATTGGAAGGATAGTATTAGGTTTAGCTACACTTTCTACTGCAAAAGTTTTAGGGAATCCGCTAGCAGAAAAAAGATTTTTTCTAGTAATGAATTAAAAGACTCTATAATAAAATATCCTAAACCACCTTTTAAAACACAAACACTACCTTGACCTGGCTTATTAAGTAAAATCGAAACAAGGCTAGTTCATGGTGAAACTAGTTATAAGGGGTTTTAACACTTAGTATAGCAAGCATTATCCACCTTCGCAATTGAATACTGATGGTTCTATTTCACACCGCTATTTTGTACCCTACAATAAAAAATTTAGCTATCATTTATGCAAGATTGTTAAAAGAAAATTATGCTATAACTGGCTCTGCCAACCATGGCGTATCGGAAGCTATTTATTTAAACGACCCAAATAATAATGACGTAAAATTGTATTGGGATAGACCAAAAAACACATGAAACTACAACCCTGATGGTACGGTAGAAATGTATGGCGAAGCGTTAGATTTAGGTTTTTTTTTGAAAGAGATAGATAATAAATAATGGACTCACTCACACACATAGCACTAGGCGCCTGCATGGGCGAAGCCTTTGCAGGCAAAACATTAGGCAAAAAAGCTATGCTATGGGGAGCATTGGCACAGAGTATTCCCGATATAGATTTTATTGCTTCTTTTTGGTTAGATACCTCATCTAATTTATTAGCCCATCGTGGGTTTACACATTCTTTTTTATTTTGTATAATTATTACACCGCTCTTTGCTTTATTAGCAGAGTATTGGCATAGACCACACAACATAAATTTAAAACATTGGGTCATCTTTTTTGGTAGCGTTATTTTTACTCATATTTTTTTAGATGCGTTTAATAATTACGGTGTAGGTTGGCTAGAACCCTTTAGTCACATGCGTTTTTCATTTAACGTAATTTATATAGCAGACCCGTTATTTTCAATATGGACAGGGATTGCTATTATTACTTTACTAATCGTACCAAGAAATAATACTTTAATTAGAGATAAAATATGGAAAAAAGCTTTTGCATTTACAGGTATTTATTTATTACTATGCGTTTGTATAAAAATAAAAATTGATGCTGATGTAAAAAAGTCTTTGAAGTTGCAAAATATTAGCTACACACAATATTTTTCCACACCTGCACCTTTTCAAAATAGCCTATGGTATGTTGTTGCTGGGAATGATAGTGGATTTTACGTTGGGTACAAATCTATTTTTGATGCTAAACAAAAAATTGATTTTACCTATTTTACTCGTAACAATAATTTGTTGGAAACGATAGAAAATAAAGAATCATTATACAAATTAAAACGCTTTTCCCAAAATTTTTATACTGTAGAAAATTGGAGCGATACATTGGTGTTTAATGATTTACGCTTTGGGCAAATGAAAGGGTGGCAGAACCCCAATGGTAAATTTGTTTTTCATTATTTTTTACAAGAACGATATAATAATACATTGGTGGTACAACGAGGTAGATTTGTAGGTTGGAATAGAAAAACGTTTCAGTCTTTATTTAGGAGAATGAGAGGGAATTAAAAATAATAAATGATTATAATGTTGTCGGCCAAAGGCACTCATAAAAAAATTTTAAGCTATTTGCAAATTTCAAAAGTTCAATTTTATTTTAGGGTCAGACTGAGCTTATCAAAGATGGTCGTGTATAAAGAAACCAACTTCGACAAGCTCAGCTTTACACTTCAATTAATAAGTAACTTATTTTATATGAAAAAATTTTAAGTTCATCTTATCATTCTAACGCTAATAATATACTTTTTTACTTTATAAAATTTATATATTTTATGAATAATTTATGTACTAATTTTTATAGAATAATTAGTTTATTCTTTTTGTTTGAAATAAAATGTAAACAAGAAAAACCCAATTCTAAATATTTTGTAACTAGCCCAATGGTATAATTGTTTAAATACATTATTCTTTTTTTTGTTGAGAGTTGTAGTAACCTTAATGCAATCTTTTTTTATAATTTCATCTAAAAGCATTGTAATTTTTTGTGCAAAAACTTTATCCTTAACATCAATATTTAATTCAATGCTTGCATAAGCACTTATATTGTTAATGTTATAAGAGCCAACAGTTACGAAGCTTTCATCTACCACACACATTTTGGCGTGCAATATTGTAGGTTGGTATTCGTATATTTCAATATTCCTTCTTAGCAACCAATCATACATCCATCGCTCCGCAGCTTTAGCAATTTTTATATCAGATTTTCCTGCCAATATTAATCTTATTCTAGTTCCTTTTGCAATTGCATATTGCAATTGTTTTCTTACAATAGTACCAGGCAAAAAATAACTACACATAATTGTTATTTGCTTATCTGCATTTTTTAATATTGCTTTATATGTATTAGATATTTCGTTTTTCTGCCTTACCCAATCATTACGCCTAAATCTGCAAAATGCTTTTTCGCTATCCTTTATTTTAATCACATTATTACTTTCATTGCATTCCGTTATTGTTATATTTCTTTTATACCCATTCCAAGTTTTCCAACATAAAATGCAGAGTTCTTTAGAAATTGGCCCTTCAATATATACTGCATAATCTAGCCAAGCAGCGCTTTCAGGTAAATCATTGTACCTATCCGCAATGTTCATACCACCAACAACTGCATACTTTCCATCTACAACAACCATTTTATGGTGTAGCCTTCTACCAAAATAAGTATTACTATTTTTAAAAAATGGTTCAAAAAAACGAAAATGTATATTTTCGTTTTGCAATTTTTCAATAAATTTATTTGTCAAACCTTTAGAGGCATATCCATCAACCAAAATATGTATTGTTACTTTTTTCCTGCTTGCTATTTTAAGTGCATTTACAATTAAATTGCCCGTTTCATCATCGCAAAATATATATGTTTGTATATGTATGCTTTTAGTAGCATCTGTTATAAGATTAATTAGTAAATTAAAATAAGGTGAGCCACTTTGAACAAGTTGTATATTGTTTAGAGTAAATGATATATCTGCAATTTTTTTCATTTTTTGATTTATAAAATAAAATTTATTTTATAATTTTTTTTCTATATTTCTATATCTTCATTTTGCTTTATTACAATATCATTTTCATTATTTAAATCATGTTCAAATTCTTTTTCATCCTTTTGGTTTTGTATAATTGTAAAAGCTATTAAAGCTATCCCTAAAATAAACACAATAATTATTACTATCCAGTTCATAATTTACAATTTATTTTTTTTCAATATTTTTAAACTATCTGCTATTTTTTTCTTCAGCTTTTTTCATTTTTTTAAATGCCCCTCTCAGTAAAAAACTATTTTTTGCTGCTTCCATATTTTCACTTAGTCCTTTACTACTAGCCTGTAAGTTGCTCATAGTAGTATCAAGCTTTTTGCTTAAATTATCATCATTCATAAGTTTACCAAGTGTCCCTTTATTACTATTCATTTTTATAGTAAATTTTGAAAACTCTCCGGAACTATTTTGCAAATTGGTTAATGTATTTTTTATACTATTAGAAAAATCTTTATCTGAAAATAGTTTAGATAACACACCATCATTATTGTTCATTTTATAGCTAAACATAGCAAGTTGTGCAGATATTATATTGGCATTATCTACGCTACCTTTTACACTAGCCATTACATCTTCCATTTCTATTGGATTTTTTGATGCAATAAAATCATCATCCTTTACATTTCTATTTGGCTCACCATCCACACTCACTCCTGGCGAAATAGTAATTACTTTATCTCCCATCAATCCATCGGAACCAATGCTTGCCTTTGCAGATGAGTTGATAAATTTTTGTATTTCTTTTTTTATAATAACATTCACTAATACTGATGTATCTGTTTGTATTTCTATTTCACTTACAGTGCCAATATTTATCCCAGAAAATCTTACATTATTTCCTACTTTTAATCCACTTACAGTTTTAAATTTTGTCTTTAGTGTAAATGTATCTCCAAACATATTTTGATTTTTGCCAATAAAATATATTGCAAATACAAATATTACTAACCCTATTATTACAAATAGCCCAAGTTTCCAAATATATCCTTTATCTTTTTTCATAATTAATTATTTCAAATAAAAAATGATTTTATCCATTCGTCATTACTGTTTTCTAAATCTTCATAGGTGCCTTGTACATATATAACTCCTTCTTTTAAAATTGCAATCGTATCGGCAGTAAGTTTTGCACAAGCCATATCATGCGTTATTATTATAGATGTAGTTTTATATTTTTTTTGAACATCCAGCATTAATTCGCTTATTTCCCTAGATGTAATTGAATCTAAACCTGTAGTTGGTTCATCATACAATATTATTTCTGGTTTTAAAATTAGTGTTCTTGCTAGTGCTATTCGTTTACGCATACCGCCAGATAATTCCGAGGGCATTTTATCAATTGCTTCTTTTAAACCCACCGCAATAAGCACTTCTAGCACTTCGTTTTCTATTTCTTGCACAGATATTTTCTTTTTCATTCTTTTTAGTGCAAATAATAAGTTTTCTGATACTGTCATAGAATCATATAATGCTCCACTCTGAAAAAGAAATCCAATTTTTAATCGTACTTCATTTAATTCTTTGTTTGTTAAATTTGAAATCTCTTTACCAAATACATTAATTCCTCCCTTATCTATTTCTAATAATCCCACAATACATTTTATTGTTATAGATTTACCAGAGCCTGATTTTCCTAATAATACTAAATTTTCACCTGCTTTAACTGAAAGATTTATTCCTTTTAATATCTCATTTTTGCCAAACGATTTATATAAATCTTTTATCGAAATAATTTCATTTATAATTTTATTATCATCCATATTATTTTTTAAAATTTCTTTCATAAGCTTTTTAAAAGAAAAAATCTGTAAGTTGTACTGCAATAATATCAATCAAAAAAATACTTAAAGATGCAATTACTACTGCTTCATTAGCTGCTTTACCTACACTTTCTGTTCCATTGCTTGCAGTAAAACCTTTGTAGCAACCTATCATACCTATAAAATAACCAAAGAAAAAAGTTTTTATAGTAGCAGGGAGTATATCACTAAAACCTAGCGATTCAAATATTTGCGTAAAATATCTAAAAAGTGTAATTTTACTATGAATGTTTACACCTACATAGCCTCCGTAAATACCAATTAAATCTGCAAATATTACCAACAACGGTACCATTAAAGTAGTGGCCATTATTCTTGTTACCACTAAATATTTGTAAGGGTTTATAGCAGAAACTTCCATAGCATCTATTTGCTCAGTTACTTTCATAGAGCCTAATTCTGCACTAATACCCGATGCTATTTTACCTGCACATATTAGCCCTGTAACTACTGGCGCTATTTCCCTTATTAGTGATAATGCAACCATTTTTGGCAACCAACTTTCTGCACCAAATGTGGCAAGCGTAGGTCTAGACTGCAACGTAAGTACAAAGCCCATTATAAAACCTGTAACAGCAACTAGAGGTAACGATTTATATCCTATGCTAAAACATTGTTTTACAAATTCTTTAAACTCATAAGGTGGTGCAAGCATTACTTTAAAAAATTTGCCACCAAATATTGTTAAGTTTCCTGTGTTTGTTAAAATGGTTTTTACTTTTGTTTGCAATATTTATTTTTTAAACTATTAAATTTTTATACTTCTATTTTGGTTGTAATTCTATATTCAATAATTAAAAATGTACATTATGATTTGGATTCTCCTAATTTAAATCCAGATTTAATTTTATAAAATAATTTTTTGATTTATAGTTACAAAGTTTTAATATTTTAAACACTTTATACTTACACAAATAAAAATTATTATTACATAATTCACATAAAAAATAATAAAATTAATTGCTTTCACTTCTTTTAAATCATTAATTTATTTTTTTAAATGGCTTAATAAAAATTCTTTAATTAAAAAAACGCTTCAATTGCTTGAAACGTTTTTTAAAACTAAAACCTAAAACTAACTTAAATAAAATTTTTACTTGTAACACACAAATTATCAAAAACTTCAACTATTATTATTTATTAAAAAAATTAAACATTGTTATTTTTTTTTAGCAACAGAATTTATTTTTACTAAATTAAATTTTTTAAAACTTTGCTTTTTTTCTTTTTTTTCAAGGTTAGGTAATGGGTATGTAAAAATTAAAATTACCAAACCAATATTTACGTAATTACTTAAATCCTTTATTTTAAAGTTTGGAAATTTCATAATTGTATTGAGATATTTAAAAATATAATTTTAACAATAAGTTACTATTTTTTAGACTCTGAATTTTCATCTGCTTTTGCTGAAAATCTATTTCCAGCTTTAATAGTAACAAACCTAATTTTTAAACCAGCAATATCAAGGTTATCTTTTGTAGCCAAATCCTTTTCTACACTATTTTTTTTATTATCTAATGCTTCATATAAAACTTTTATTTCATCCCAATCTTCTCTGGTGTATTTTTTCTTATTATTAGCCACAGAATTTACAAAATTTTTATAAATACTCAAAATATTTTTTGCATTTACAAATTCAAATTTCATATCAACTCCAATCTTCCCTTCTCCAAATAATTTGTTTCTGAGTACTTGCCTATAATCAGGGGCAGTAGCTATTACTGTTGTGGAAGTATTCATCATTTTGCTTTTATCTTTTTCATCTGCTAAAGCAATTTGTATTTGGTTTATTTTTGTGTCAGATTCTGCTTGTTTAGCAATCAATTTTGCTTCATAATCAGCTTTCATTTTAGCATATTTTATTTTGCTTGCTTCTAACTTTTCTTTATCTGTGGTATCTAAGTTTGATAATGTCATTTCTGCTTGCATGGCCTTAACTTGGTACATGCTATCATAAATATTCCAATAGCCTACATTATATACTGGTGTTATTTTTTCAATAGAGTCCACATACATATTTACATTTATTGCATCTTGCTTAGCAGTTTCTTTACTAGCATCTTTACAAGCAGAAAAACTAACTGTAACTAATGTAGTTACGAGCATAAAATTTATTATTTTCATATTTTTTTTTTAATTTTTTTAAATTAATTTTCTTATACCTATTGGTGTTAAATATTTGTAACAAATTAAATATATCACACTTTTATATTGGCTATAGAATTAAATAATCCAAATGCTTTAAGAAGCCATATAACTAATCCAATAACTACTACTATATTTAAAATATTTTTAATTTTTCCATCCATAGGTATGTAGCTATTTACTAACCAAAGAAGTACTCCAACTATTATAACTACTATTGCAATTGTAAGTAAAGACATTTTTTAATTTTTTATTGATTGTAATTATGAAATTATTTAGACTTATTTCTGTTATAAGATTTATATTTTATTTGCACATTTTACAGATGATTTAAAAATGTAAATTTGAAATTATGAGGCTGTAAAAAGTAACAGCCTCAAATCATAACCCTAAAACATAATTGAATATTTTAGTAAGATGTTTTAAGTTCAACTCTTCTATTTTTTGCTCTACCTATAGCAGTTTTGTTATCAGCTATAGGCATTGTCTCTCCATATCCTACAGCAGTTAAACGAGATTCCATAATGCCTTTACCCATTAAATATGTTTTTACAGATTCTGTTCTTTTTTGAGAAAGAGTTAAATTGAAAGCATCATCACCATTGCTATCAGCGTGACCACCAATTTCTAAATTAGCAGTTTCATATTTTTTTAATAATAAAGCCAACTCATCTAATTGTACAAGTGATGCTACTTTTAACTTATCGCTGTTATTTAAGAAGAATATTTTGCTAGCTATATTTGTAATTTTTACTACATCTTCTTTAGTTATTTCTGGACATCCTTTATTAGCCATTGTACCTTTTACACTAGGGCATTTATCTTCATTATCTGCTACACCATCTCCGTCTATATCAGCACATCCTCTTAGAGCAATAGTGCCTGCTACATCTGGGCAAGCATCATCTTCATTAAGTACACCATCTTTATCATTATCTAGTGGGCAGCCACTTGCATCTACTTTATAGCCAGCTTTAGTACCTGCGCATTTATCATCTGCATCTGCTACGCCATCACCATCACTATCCGGGCAACCATTTAATGCCATACTGCCTTTTACATCTGGACACTTATCATTTTTATCTGCTATGCCATCACCATCTCTATCAGGGCATCCTTTTAAATCTGCTGTTCCTGCTACATCTGCGCATTCATCTAAATAATCTGCTACACCATCACTATCTTTATCTACAGGGCAGCCATTTTTATCAACCATTACACCAACTGGTGTATTTGGGCATTTATCATTTCTATCAGATACACCATCTTTGTCTGCATCTTTTTTCTTGCCAAGGTTAAAACTTAAACCTATAGTATGAAATAAATAAGCATCATTTCTGTCGTTTATAATTCCATCTCTTTTATCTTCATTTGTATACAAGAATACTTCTTGAATATTTAGCATTAAAGATGGTGCTAATCTAAAATTTATTCCTCCACCAAATGATGGTGCAACAAAGTCTACTTTTTCTTTACTAAAATCTAAATTTTTATCAAACAAAATTGCTCCACCACCTAGCATTAAATATGGTCTTACAGATGAGTTTGGTCCAAGAATATTAAATCTAAAATTTAATAATGCGGATGTAAATTGATTTTTGAAATTTCCGTTTGGTCTATTATAACCAATCGTTCCTTTTGTAGCCAATAAGCTTACATCAAAGTGAGTACCTAAGTATCTTGAAACTGACAATCCACCAAAACCATAAAATGGCATATTGGTTTTATAAAAATCATTACCTAAATCACCATTGTATTGTGTAGCACCACCATGCAAGCCAATACTCCATTTTTCATCTTGCGTTTGTGCATTAGTATTTGCCAGTGTAAATATCCAAGCAAGTATTAGAATTACTTTTTTCATTTTCTTATTTGTTTATGAAATGTAAAATTGCATCGTTTTCTTATGTTAATTATTACATAATTTGCACAATCATTTACAACATTCACAGAAAGTAATATTTT
>JAYUJS010000205.1:0-1201 GCA_043765095.1 Ferruginibacter sp. | reverse complement strand
GAGTTTTACGGAGAGTTTACAATGCCTATAGATGCTTCCACCATTATTCTAAAAATGGAAGATATAACTGATGGTGGCTGTGGAAACGATTTTGCTATAGATGATATTGAATTTATAGAATGTAAAATTGCAGAAAAAGATATAGTAGTAACAACTACAGAAGTTAAAACTCCAATACCTGAAAAACCAGTAATTGTAAAACCAATACCTGTAAAACCAGTAATTATAAAACAGCAAGCAATTACAAAATCATTACCCAAGGTTGCAGTTTCTAATAAAGAAAGTACTGTTGTAAATGAGAAAGAAAAACCTTTGCCCATACCAAAGGTAATTGCTAATAGAGAAAATACCCTTGCCAAAAAAATTGTAACCGAAGAAGCTGAAATATTAATAGAATTATATGATAATGGCGAGATAGATGGAGATACAATTACTGTTTATCACAACAACAAATTAATAGTAAATCATACTGGGCTTTCATTGAATCCTATTACAATGAAAATAAAAGTAGATAAAGCTAATCCGCATCATGAAATAGTAATGATAGCAGATAATTTAGGTTCAATACCGCCTAATACCTCTCTGATGATTGTTACAGCAAATAAAAAACGCTACGAAATTTTTATATCTTCATCAGACCAAAAAAATGCAAAAATTATAATAGATTTAGTTGAGTAATAATTTTTATAATAAACTATATTTCACAAAACCAATAGCAATAAATTATGCAAAAAGACATTACAACTTTTAATAATTTTACTAATAAAATTACCAATTCCTTTTGGAGATTTATTTTTATGATTACAAAACTACCGGCTGCTTTTTTTAGCGGTGTAAAACTTGTGTCTGTTAATGAAAATGATTGTACCATAAGCGTAAAGCATACATGGTTTACAAAAAATCCATTTAAAAGTATATATTTTGCTTGCCTTGCAATGGCAGCAGAAATGAGTACAGGGATACTTGCTATGGGGCATACTTTCCAATTATCTCCACCAGTAGGCATGCTAGTATCGGAGGTAAAGGCCAATTTTATAAAGAAAGCAACTGGCAAAATAACTTTTGTGAGTAAAGATGGAGAACAAATAATGGCAGCAGTAAATAATGCATGCAGCAATGGAGTAACAACCTTTGTAGAAACCAATTCTATTGGTACAAATGAAGAAGGTATTATTGTAGCTCACTTTATTATTACTTGGGC
>JAYUJS010000204.1:0-1201 GCA_043765095.1 Ferruginibacter sp. | reverse complement strand
TTAAAAAATTTGATACTTTTTCGTACAATGCACCAGCAACAATAAGTTTTGTTTCTAGTAAAAATGGAGGCTTTTCATTTAGTTCAATACTTGCTTCTTCACTATTGCTAAATGCAGTTAGCTTTCTATTTTTTATTAAAAGTTCTTCGCTATTAATTGTTAAAGATGCTAGTGCTACTACCGCATGCCCTACTAAGCCAATGGGTTTATTTTGCAAATAAAAATCTTTAAGTAATGCATTTAATATTTTGTTATTATCAAAGTCCCACATGGCACCATAACCACCTACTAAAAAAACCAAATCATAATCTACAGCCTTTATACTACTTAGCGGCATGGAATGTTTAAAATGGTACATTGCTTGTGCATCTTCCATAAAACGTTTAGTATTTTCTGTGCATGCATCTGTAGTTTCACAATTTGGGTCTAATGGTACATCGCTTCCTTTTGGGGAAGCTATTGTTATAAACTCACCACCATCTTTTAAAATATAATATGGTGCAGCTAAGTCTTCGAGCCATACGCCAGTTTTATTTTCAGTATCAGCAATTTTATTGATAGATGTTGTTATGAGTAGGCTATGGAGTGATTTCATTTTATTTTGTATTTAATATGAAGAAGTATTAATGGTTATTAAAAATACAGTATCTTCTTTTGCATGTACACTGTATGGTATCCCTTCATGTATTGTAATCATCTCATCTCTTGCCAATTCAATTAATTGGTCGTTGCTTTTAAAAATCATTTTTCCTTCTAGCACTTGTAAACTTATAGCACCAGCAGCCTTATGTTTTTTTATTATTGCACCTTTACGTAAAGTAATTAATACAATACGCATTAATGTTGTTTTTAAAAGTGTAATGGCATTTCTATCTCCCTCTAGCCATGTTCTTTCATTTTTTATTTCATCTATAAAAAAAGGTACGTCTATTTTTAAAAATGGGGCATCTATTGTACGATTGGCATTAGGTCGTAAAATATTTTCATTATCTATTCCGTCAGTCATTTTGAAGTTTTATTAATTTTTTGTACTTATCGTATGCTGTACCCACCAACCGAAATATAAATTTTATACTAGAATATAGTTGGTGTGGAAACCAAGGAATAAATAAATAAAAATATATTTCTTTTTATTTTCAAAGAGTTTTTTGGAATCTACATTGAGCTTCCAATTGCAGCTTTATCATCCCACCTAAGTTTG
>JAYUJS010000203.1:0-1203 GCA_043765095.1 Ferruginibacter sp. | reverse complement strand
AAGTACTCGCCGCAGGCGAGTTCCTACAATCGATTCAATTCAAATTCTTCAATCTCATTTTTCATACCCAATAAATAATCTATATCATCATACCCATTCAACAAACAGGTTTTTTTATAAGAATTTATTTCAAAAAGCTCTGTATCATTTGTTGCATCTACTGTTATCGTTTGTTTTTCTAAATCAACCATAAGGGTTGCATCATTGCTTTGCGAAAATATTTTTTGTAAAAAATTATCGCTCACTTTTACAGGTAGCAATCCATTGTTCAATGCATTGTTTTTAAAAATATCTGCAAAAAAACTAGATACAACAATTTTAAAACCTACATCAGTAATAGCCCAAGCCGCATGCTCTCTCGATGAACCACAACCAAAGTTTTTTCCTGCTACCAATATCGAACCTTTGTATTGTGGTTGGTTCAAAACAAAATCCATTTTTGGTTTTGTTTCATCATCATTTTCATAACGCCAATCTCTAAATAAATTTTTACCAAACCCATCTCTTGTTGTTCCTTTTAAAAAACGTGCAGGTATAATTTGATCAGTATCCACGTTCTCTATTTGTAAAGGAACAAACCTTGATTGTATCGTTTTTATTGCTTGCATAAATTAGTTTAATAATTCTCTAATATCTGTTACATATCCTGTAATAGCCGCTGCTGCAGCACTTAGTGGACTTGCCAACAAAGTTCTAGCACCTGCGCCTTGCCTACCTTCAAAATTTCTATTGCTTGTACTTATGCAATATTTACCTGCAGGTATTTTATCTTCGTTCATTCCTAAACATGCACTACAACCAGGTTGGCGAAGTTGAAAGCCTGCTTCTATAAATACTTTATCAATGCCTTCTTCAATAGCTTGTTGTTCTACTTGCTTGCTGCCAGGTACAATCCACACTTCTACATCTTTCGATTTTGTTTTACCTTTTACAAAATCTGCTACCATCCGTAAGTCTTCAATTCTGCTATTTGTGCAGCTTCCAATAAATACATAATCTATTTTTTGTCCTTCAATTTTTTTCCCTTCTTGCAAGCCCATGTATGCAAGTGCTTTTTTAAAACCTGCTTTATCACCTTCATTTATAGAGTTAATATTTGGTATCATAGCGTTAATAGATATGCCCATTCCTGGATTAGTACCATACGTTATCATTGGAGAAATATCTTTTGCATCTATAAAAATTTCTTTGTCAAATACTGCG
>JAYUJS010000202.1:0-3362 GCA_043765095.1 Ferruginibacter sp. | reverse complement strand
AGGGCAAACTGGGCAACAATTATTATTGGGTGCATATAGTGCTTTAGAAAGGCAAGTTGCACTAGGAAATGTAACAATGTATCGTCGCCACGAAATGCTTGAAGTGGTAACTATTGAAGGAAAAACAAGAGGTATAATTGCTCGTAATTTAGTTACCGGAGAACTGGAAAGACATTTTGGCCATGCAGTATTATTATGTACTGGCGGTTACGGAAATGTATTTTATTTAAGCACCAATGCCATGGGTAGCAATGTTACAGCCGCTTGGAGAGCACATAAACAAGGGGCGTATTTTGCAAATCCATGTTTTACGCAGATACATCCTACATGCATACCCGTGAGTGGCGACCATCAAAGTAAGCTAACATTAATGAGTGAAAGTTTGCGCAATGATGGTAGAATTTGGGTGCCTAAAAAGCAAGGCGATAATAGAAAAGGACACGAAATACCTGAAGAAGAAAGAGATTATTATTTAGAGAGAAGATACCCTGCATTTGGAAATTTAGTACCTCGTGATGTGGCTAGTCGTGCAGCAAAAGAACGTTGTGATGCAGGCTATGGTGTAGGTACAACAAAGATGGCCGTGTTTTTAGATTTTGCCGATGCCATAAAAAGATACGGAAAAATTGAAGTAGGTAAGAAAGCATTGACAAATGTACCCGAGGCTGAAATAATAGCCATTGGTAAAACAGTAGTGGCAGAAAAGTATGGTAACTTATTTGACATGTATGCAAAAATTACTGGTGAAGACCCTTACAGTATGCCGATGCGCATATACCCTGCAGTGCATTATACCATGGGTGGCTTGTGGGTAGATTATGAGTTGCAAACATCTATAAAAGGATTGTATGCACTTGGCGAAGCTAACTTTAGCGACCATGGTGCAAATCGTTTGGGAGCGTCTGCATTGATGCAAGGTTTGGCAGATGGTTATTTCGTAATACCATATACTTTAGGAAATTATTTAGCGGGCGAAATTAGAAACCCTGCAATAGATACCAATCAGCAAGCGTTTATTGATACGGAAAATGCCGTATCGGAAAGAATAAATACCTTGATGAATATAAAGGGTACAAAATCTGTAGAAAGTTTTCATAAACGCCTTGGCTTAATAATGTGGGATAAATGTGGTATGGCTCGTAGCGAAGAAGGATTGAAACAAGCAATAGCTGAAATACAGGCTTTGAAAAAAGAATTTTGGAGCGATGTGCGTGTGCCTGGTGATATAAAAGAAATGAACCCTGAATTAGACAAAGCGGGTAGGGTGGCTGATTTTATTGAGCTTGGTGAGTTGATGTGCTTGGATGCATTAACAAGAAACGAAAGCTGCGGTGGACATTTTAGAGAAGAAAGCCAAACAGAAGATGGTGAAGCAAAGCGTGATGATGTAAATTTTGCCTTTGTATCTGCTTGGGAAAATAAAGGCAATGAAGGCTGGGAATTGCATAAGGAAGATTTGAGTTTTGAAATTGTAAAACCTACGCAGAGGAGTTATAAATAAGATTTGAACGAAAAACTTATCATAAAAAACTTTGGTCCGATAAAGGATGTGGAACTTGACCTCCGTAAAATAAATATTTTTATCGGGGATCAGGGGACGGGCAAGAGTACTGTGGCGAAGGTGTTGTACATAGTAAAAAATGCAAGTAATAATCATGGTGGAAATTTAAGTTTACGTAAACGTGGATATGAAATAAGTGATATTAGTGAAATAAATAAATATCGAAATGATGAGTTTCGTGCTGATTTTATAGAATTACTAACCTCACTTGATATTTATAGCTATTTGAACAACGCATCTTTTATCAACTTTTCTAACTCCCTATGTGAAGTAATAATTGAAGGATATGAAATTCAATTTAAACCAAAAGCTCAAAAAGACGAAGATATAATCAATAAAAATACTAATCTCAATTATTATATTCCTGCATTTAGAGAATCTTATATTTTATTGAGAAATAATTATCCTGCGATTTTAAATGCTAAAGCTAATCTGCCTTTTCTACTAAATGCTCTTGGTCAATATTTTAATAATTTTAGAGAAAAACAATTAAATTTTAACTATAACTCCATACTTAATGTTACTTATAGTTTTAAAAATGGTAGAGATATTATTCTTTTGGAGAATGGTCAAGAAATAACATTTGAAGAATCTTCAAGCGCCATAAATAGTGTAGTTCCGATGTTGGTAGTTACTGATGGAATTTGCAAAGAAATGAGCCAAGGTAATTACAGAGTTTTGTATCCCTATAACCAACCTTTTATAACAATTGAGGAGCCAGAATTGAATTGTTTCCCTTTAACACAAAATGAAATAATAAAACATTTAATACAGAAATTGACATTTAATGATAATAGTGACTTTTTATGTAATTTATTAATTACAACACACAGTCCTTATATTTTAACTTCACTAAATAATTTAATGTATGCATATCAAGTAGGGCAGAATAGTGAGGTAGAAGTTGAGCAAATAATACCTAGTAAATATTGGGTGAATCCTAAAGAAGTATCTTGTTATTTGCTTAAAGATGGTAAAGCAGAATTAATAATGGATTACAACGAAGGAATGATAAAAGCTGAATTATTAGATGGTGTTTCGACTTTGCTAAACAAAGAGTTTGATGATTTAATTAACATTGAAATAAAAATAGAAGAACTTAATGTTAAGTAACCATGTTTGTATTTGTGAAAATAAGTCTAACGCATGTTTGATAGATACAACAAACAAAAAATTGTCTGTTTTTGGGAAACCAAAATCTAAAACAAATTACATTGTTATAAATACAAACCAAACAAAACTCTCAAAGTTTATAGTTGACGACTGTTTGTTAAAAGAGTTTGGTAGAGAACAGAAATGCGATTATCTATTTTTATATGAAACAATTAATAACAAAATTGCTACTTTTATCGAAATGAAAGGTGGCGATATAATAAAAGCTATTAATCAAATTAATTCAAGTATAAATATTTTACAAATTGAATTGCAAGGATATGAAATTCAAGCAAGAATAATATCAACTAAGGTATTTGCACCGAATTTAATTTCTGCGGAATTTAAAAAACTTAAAGAAAAGATTAAAAAATAGAGTGTCTGTTAAAAATAAAGAATTTACTGAAATAATATAAAGTCGTAACAACATGGAACATTACCACATGAATCTCACACTTAAAGTGTGGCGCCAAAAAAACAACACTGCAAAGGGTAGTTTTGAAACTTACCAAGTAAAAGACATTTCTAGCGAAATGAGTTTTTTAGAAATGTTTGATGTGTTAAACGAACAGCTTATACACGATGGTGGGCAACCGATAGCGTTTGACCATGACTGCCGTGAAGGTATTTGTGGCATGTGCAGTATGCA
>JAYUJS010000201.1:0-9428 GCA_043765095.1 Ferruginibacter sp. | reverse complement strand
TATTTACAGCGTTTTCAATAATATTCTTTTTTGTACTCATTGCAGCTCCCCCTACCATTGGGTTTGTTTGTGCCGATGCATTACTTATTGTAAACGCTACCATACCTAAACAAAATAAATTTTTTATACGTTTCATTTATATTTTTTTATATTTTAAAAATAATTTTTAAATAATTATTGCATGCGCCCGCGTTAATATGTACGACAGCGTATCAAAAAAAGTTTGAAATTATTTTTTTACTTAATATTAAAGTTTTGTTAATGTAATTTTCGGGCAAAAAAAAAGCAGTTAAAAACTGCTTTTTGCTATTTAAAATTCATTTTCTGTTTTCTCCTTTGCTTTTGAAGGAGGTGTTGGTTTAAGCGATTTTATTTTGCCATCAACATTAACAGCGGGGGTATTATTTACTTTTTTCTCTTGTTTAGGTTCTGCTGGTTTAGTATTTATTATTTTAGAAGTATCTACACTTTCCATTGGGGCTTGTTTTTCTACAATTACATCACCAGGCTCAGTATCAAAATATTCTTGGTTGTCTCCGCTACCATCACCAATTACATTTCCATTATCATCGGTTACTTTATCGCCTCTCTTTAGTGCTTGATAAAATTCAGCATCACCAAGTATTGGATCATTTTTTAGTTCTACAGGTATAGAAAATTCTTTTTGCTCAGAATAGTTTTTAAATTTTTTATCTGCGTATACCTTTACCATAAAATTTCCCCAAGCTGGTGCTGCCATTTCTGCACCTCCTCCATTATTATAAATAGGTATAAATGGATCTTCGCAACCAACCCAAGTACCTGCTATTAATGTAGGTGTATAGCCTATAAACCAGCCATCAGTATTGCCATTAGTTGTTCCTGTTTTTCCTGCCTTTTGGCATGGAATATTATAATTATTTAAACGCTTTGCTGTCCCTTCTTTTATTACCCCTTGCATCATTTTTACCATTGTGTACGCATCAGCTTCTCCAATTACTTGTTTAGTTTGTGCTATTGGAAATTCAAAAATGAGATTGCCATTTTTATCTTCAATTCTTGTTACAAATGCTGGTGGAATATTATAACCTCTATTAGGAAACATTGTATAAGATTGAAGCATTTCTAACATTGGTATTTCTGCGGAGCCTAGTGCAATAGATGGGTATGGCGGTAATTTTGTTTTAATGCCACATAGAGTTGCAAATTCTATTGTTCTTTTTACGCCTATAGCAGCCATTAAATGCCATGCACAACCATTAATAGATTTTGCTAAACAATACGCACATGTTCCCCCTCCAGTACTAATTGTTTTTCCACTTAAAGTTAATGGTCCGCTAGGAATATATGTTTCTGGTGTATACCCTGCATCTTGCACGGCTAAGGTATATAACAACGGTTTAAAAGTAGAACCCACCTGTCTTTTAGCAGTTACATGGTCATATTTAAACCATCTATAATCAGTGCCCCCAACCCATGCTTTTATTTCGCCAGATTTTGCATCCATTGCTACAAAAGAGGTTTGCAATAATCTTTTGTGGTATTTTATAGAATCTAATGGGGTCATTACTGTATCCATTTCATGTTTATCCCCACCTTTTTTCCAAGAAAATATTTTCATAGCTACTCTAACTTCAAAAGATTTTTTTATTGTTGCTGAGTCTACCCCATCTTCTTCCATAGTTTTCCAACGTTCAGATTGTTTCATTGCTTTAAGCAATATATTTTCGTGCCCTTTCCATAATTTATCACCTCTATATCTTAATGCACTATTTAATTTACTTTGCTCCCCAGGTATATGAGCTTGCATGGCTTCCTCTGCATAGCTCTGCATACGAGAGTCAATGGTGCTATATATTTTTAATCCATCTCTAAATAAATTGTATGGCTCTCCCGTTTTGGGGTTTTTATTGTTTTTACACCATTCTTTCATTACATCTATTAATTCATGCCTATAGTGAGGTGCTATTCCAATATTTTCTTCTATCGATTTAAAATTTGTTATTAATGGTTTTGATTTATATTTAGTGGCATCAGCATCTGTTAAAAAATGTTGCTTTGTGGCTACCATCCTTTCTATAACTGTATTTCGCCTATTTATAGATGCAGCTGCATGGCGAATAGGTTCGTATATTGAAGGCCCTTTAAGCATACCCACTAATACTGCGGCTTCTTCTATTTTTAAATTCTTGGGTTCTTTTTGAAAATAAGTAAGGCTAGCATTGCGAATACCAAATACATTGCCCCATGGTGCTCTATTTAGATATAATGCAATAATTTCTTCTTTAGTAAAATTTCTCTCTAGCTTTACTGCTATAATCCATTCTTTCATTTTTTGCCCCATCCTTTGTATAATATTTCCTCGCCCTTGGTTTAATATCATTTTTGCCAGTTGCTGTGTAATAGTACTTGCACCTCCATCACTACCAAATGAGCTTAATGCTCTTGCCACTGCTTTTCCATCAATACCAGAGTGGTCATAAAATCTTTCATCTTCTGTAGCCACCAATGCATTTACAACATTTATTGATATTTCATTATATGCTACTTCACTTCTATTTTCCGCATAAAATTTACCCATCAATTTTCCATCCGCACTTATTACCTCGCTAGCTAAATCTGCCTCGGGGTTTTCTAAATCTTTTAATGAAGGCATTTTACCAAACAAGCCAAAATTAGCACCAGCAAATAATAAAATAACAATTAAAAAACCAATCCAAAAGCTGCGCCAAAGAAATTTTACTGAAAGTTTCATGTATATTATTTTGTAAGGAATTCGTGACTTAAAATTTCAAAAAAATTAAAATTTATTTCCAAAATTTGTATTTAAAAGTTGTTTATATGATGGTAAGTCTTTATTTAATTTTAATAATTGCAAATTGTTTTCATCAATTATTATAAATGAATATTTCGTGGGTTGTAACCATGACAATTCATTAGGTGCAGCTTTTTTAACTCTATCAAAATATTTTAAAGCAAGTTCAGCTGTTTCAAATTTAGAAAACAATAACAAGGCCTTTTCTGCACTAATAGTATCCTTTTTAATTACAATATCTATAGTAGTCATACTTTCTTTATTAAATCTATCCAATGCATTTTTTGTTTCGGTCACATATACTCCGTCTACTTTATCCAAAACCATAGCAACAAAATGCGGCCTATCCGGTTGTAATACAAAATTTTTGTTTACATACACAGCTAGTGCTTTTATAGTATCAGTCAATGCTTTTTTAATAGTAACTGGAGCAATAATTTTAGGCTCAATAGCTTTTACAATTGTAACAGTAGTTGCTGGTTTTATTATAGGTTTATCATCTATCATTACAATCTTATCTTCTGTCACTCTTGTAATTTCTAATTCTGTGAGGTATTTTTCTATAGCTGCTCTTCTTCCAAGCACATCTATAAGTGTTTCTGCTTTTGCTTTTAAAGGACTGTTTGAATACAAAAAAACAATATTTTTTAATGAAGAAATTGCTAAACTATCTTTTCTATCTTTAATATAAAAAACAGATTCAATATATAACAGTTGTGGGCTCCAATAAGTTTTTCCATAAATACTATCAGCCATTTTTTTTGCTGAAAGTGCTTCAATAAATTTACCTTCTATAAACATTTCATAAATAGCTTCGTATTTTGCTGTAGCTGCAACTTCTTTATTATTTCCTTTAGCCAAAGAGAAGTTATTGATTATTTTAGCTGCTTTACTACTAGCAAAATTTGTAACAACTAAATTTTTGTATAAGGAAGCCTTTGCATTATTTCCTATTTTGTTGTAGCAAAAAGACAAACCAAGGTAAGCATCTGGCAGCAAAATATCTGTCGGAAATTTGTAAACAAATTCGTCATATTTTAAAATTGCTTTTTCATAATCTTGTAATTCATTCTGAAAAATTTGTGCCACATCGTATAAGTTTTTGGCCCAAATTATATTACTAGTATCAAGTTTTTCTTTTGTTAATGGTATACCAGCCATTAACCCCTCATAACTAAAATCTACCACTACTTTGTTTACCTCAGCTAACTCTTCTTTTGTTAATGGTGCATCTGGGTCTAAGTTATTTTCTAAACCGCTTCCTTTTTTTGTAGTAGTTGTAGCTGCAAAATTAACTACCGCTTGTCGCCTCCAATTATCAATATTTACTCGTTTTCCCCATTTACTTTTAAATTCATTAAAGCCCTTAGTTCGCTGGTTTCCGTTATAAAAATACCATTCCCCATTATTGGTTTCGCTTCCTGCAAATAAATCTTTTGGCTTTTTATTGTCAACTGTAAAAGTTATTGGGTCATCGCTTTGTAAATCTTCTTCTTTTAAACCTTTCTCTTTTCTATATTTTTTTGCTAATTTTTTTACAAAATTTTTCCTTTCTTGTAAAGGCATAGCTGCTATTTTTTGCAAACTATCTTCATTTTGTATAATTGCTATTTTTGGTAATAATCTACTCAATACTTCTTTTCTAATAACTACGGTAGCTGAGTCAACGTTATTTTCACTTACAAATACAGATACACTATCGTAGAATGAGGCAGATTCACTAAAACTTTGTTGATAAAATGCAATATTAGCTAGCTGCATATAGGATTTATCTTTGTAAGAAGATGGACTTATAGCACTAGCAATACTTTTTTTAAACAATAAAATACCTTTTGCAGTATCTGCTTTTTGTATGGTTATTTGTGCGGCAGAATAATAAATAATATCTCTAAATGTTTCGTATTTATCTTTTTTTGCCATGCTTAGCAAAGCGGCAATGCTTTTATCTAACTCATCCCTATTATTAGTATTGCGCATCATTTTTGCACTATTCAATCTTGCATAAATATCCATTACTACATCGTTAGTACTATTAGATGCTTTTGCATAATAAGTTTCCGCTTTTATAAAACTACTCGTATTTTCATACATCTGAGCTAGTAAAAATTGCCACCTACTTCTATCTTGTTTTGTTTCTGCATTGCTTAATGCTTTTTCTAAATGTATTGCAGCGCTATCATACATATTTTGTACAAAAAACCAATATGCAGTTATTTCATGCAAATCGTTTACTAGCCTTGCAGGCAAGTTAGGGTCATTTTGTAAAATACTAATTATACCAGCTGCATCGCCCAATTCTTTTTGCTCTATAAATGTACGTACTTGCCATAGCAATGCTTCATTTCTGCTTGCTGGTCTAGTAAATATTTTTTGAATAAATTTTCTATCTTCTTTATCTGCAATTGATACAGAGCCTTTGCCATTACCTGTAGAATTTGTACCTACTATTTTATCTTCATCATAATCTTTTTTCTTTCTTGGAAAAAGATTATAGTTAATAAATTGAAAGGTAAGTGCTGCTGAGTCAAACTCTTTTTTTAGTAAGTAAGATTTTCCAATTAAAAAATAAAAATTATCTACCCAGCTAGAGCGTAAATCATGCAATAAAATTCCAGATGTAGCTTTATAAATTACTGAATCTAATTCAGTTTTTTGAGCAGCAGTATTATCTAAACTATAAGGGTAAAATGATAATAATTTTGAATAATCATCTTGATTAGACATTTTTGAACGTTCAATAATAGCATTTAATTTATTGTTAGCGTTAAAAAAAAAGTTGTAATGTGACGTAGAATTTTGCAAAAACCTTCTAACAAATCCAAATTTTTTTGTAGCTGTTTTTTCTGATGGCAATAATTTCTCTTCATACTTCTCTGGTTTTTTTTCTTTTCCAAATACGTCAAATGTCCAAGCAGGCAGTTGTGCTTTTACATTTATGGTAGAAAAGATAGATGTCAATATTATTATCCCAATAAGAAACTTTGACTTGCGCATGAAACGATTTAATTAATTGATATATAAAGTTCGTATAAATTTAACAATATTTTCCAAAAATAACGGGTAGATTATTAAAAGTGAAACATAATTGTATTTATTTATGTTAAAAATTACAGTTTCTTTATATAATGGCTAATTTAGCGGTCTTTTAAAACAATTACAAAAGTAAAGTAACTATCCATGTCGTTACCAGATGTAAATAATACACTTAAACGTCTTCGAAATCATTACCGATTGGTAATTATGAATGAGGATACATTTGAAGAAATATTAAAATTTAAACTCACCAGAATGAGTGTTTATATAGTAATGAGTTCAATATTTGTTTTAATGATTGGGCTTACAACAGCACTTATAGTTTTTACACCGCTAAAATATTATCTGCCTGGTACGGGTACAGTAAAAGAAGTAAAACAATATAGAGAATTAAAACTTAGAACAGACTCTATGGAGCAAGCACTTAAATTTCAAGATGGTTTTTTAAAAAACATACAAAAGGTATTAGAAGGTAAAACCATACAGCTCGATACAACTAAACTTGCTTTACCAAAAGAAATAATTTCAGAAAATTGATGCCACTACCAAAAAACAACAATAGCTTGCTTTGGAAATATGCAGGCTTAACTACACAATTGTTTATTGCACTTGGGTCTGCTGTTTTTATTGGCATAAAAACAGACAAATGGCTACAAATAAAAAGTCCAATAATGGTTTGGATATTTCCATTAATTATAATAAGTGCTATCATATATAAAGTAATAAAAGATACTGCTCCTAAAAAATAGAATTATGAAAATGCTTAAACCAATAATTATAATATTTGTAATATTTGTTACTTTTATAATTGTTGGAAATAATTTATTACTAAAATACAATTTAAATAAAAATGTATTGCTTTCTGCAAATGTACTTTTTTTAATTACGGGTGTATTTGTATTTTTTATGCAAAAAAAAGCACTAGCCAATAGTAATCCAAATGTATTTATAAGGAGTGTAATAGCTGGAATGATGATAAAAATGTTTAGCACAGTAATAGCAGTGCTGTGTTATGTACTTATTGAAGGTGGTGAGTACAATAAAAAATCGGTATTTTTATCTTTACTCATGTATTTAGTTTATTTAGGAACAGAAGTATTTGCTATTTCTAAACAACTAAAAAAACAATAACTAATTATACATTTTGGTTAGTTTAATCAAACCTCAATTTTACAAATTTGTTATAGATAATTTGTAAATTGGCTTCCATAATTCAATTTTATAAAATTAAAATATTTATTTAAAAAGTTGTCTACAATTAATAATGTCAAAAGAAAAGGTAGCATTTGAAGCGTTACAAGCATATTTGCCAATGGGGAGCTTAGAGCCTGTATTAAAATATATTTTTGATTATAAAGTACAACTTACTATTACACGTACACGAACCAGCATACTGGGAGATTATCGGCATCCGTATGCAGATAAAGGGCATAGAATAAGTGTAAATGGTGATTTAAATAAATTTTCATTTCTTATTACATTATTGCATGAAATTGCTCACCTCATTACATACGAAAAAAATGGGAAAAGAGTGCAACCGCATGGGGAAGAATGGAAACAAAATTTTGGATTTTTATTAATAGATTTTACAGGAAAAAATATTTTTCCGACAGATGTAAATACTGCTTTGCAACGCTCAATAAATAACCCAGCTGCTAGTAGTTGTGGAGATGAAAAGCTATTACGAGTATTAAAAAGCCATGATACAAGAAAGGTAGACATGTACTTAGTGGAAGAACTTACAATTGGTGAAAAATTTTTTATAAAAGGAAATAGACTTTTTGAAAAAGGAGAAAAAATAAGAAAACGAATAAAATGCAAAGAAATTGCAACAGGAAAATTATATTTATTTAGCCCAGTATTTGAAGTAAGAAAAAAATATTAAAAAAATTTGTTTCCCATTTTATAATGTTCTTAAACCAAAAGCTAGTAACTTGCCGTTTATTATTTATTAATATACTGCATTTGCAATCAATCGTAAAATATAGTGAAGAAGAACTGGTAATGCTGTTACAGCAAAAAGACCAATCTGCCTTCGCCTATTTGTATGACAACTACTCCCCTGCTTTAAATAGTGTAATTTTAAAAATGATTGATGACACTCAATTATCTGAAGATATTTTGCAAGAAACATTTGTAAAAATTTGGAATAATTTTGGACAATATGATGCTTCAAAGGGTAGATTATTTACTTGGATGATAAATATTACAAGAAATCTTACCATTGATACGCTTAGAAGCAAAGGGTACAAAAAGCAACAAAAAATCTCTCAAGACGAAAATTTCGTTAGTAGTAACGTGGATAAGAATTTTAATGTAACAAAGTTTGATACGATTGGTCTAAGAAAACAAGTTCAGTTTTTAAAACCAGACCAAAAAATTATTATAGACTTAGCTTATTTTAACGGATATACACAAGAAGAAATATCTAAAGAAATGAGCATACCATTAGGCACAGTAAAAACTAGAATGAGAACAGCTATTATAGAATTAAGAAAATTATTGCAATTTTAATAAAGTGACAAAAGAATACATCATATCATCTGGCTTATTAGAATTGCATGCTTTAGGGCAAACAACAGAAGATGAAGCCACAGAAGTACTACAAGCCTATATTAATTGGCCTGATGTAAAAGATGATGTGCACATTATGGAAAAAACAATGGAAGCTTATGCAGTTAGTAATGGTAAAAGTGTGAATGAAGATTTAAAAAATAAATTGTTTAGTGTTTTGCATATCGATGAAAAAAAAAGCCAAAATGGTAAACAATTTACAAATTACAAAGAAGACAATTACATACATAAAAATATTCCATATAACAAGTTTAAATTAATAAGAAATATTGCGGCAGTATTGTTTTTTCTATTTTTTGTTAGCACCTCTTTTTTAATAATCTATTATGCAAAATATAGAAATGAGTTAGCTGAACTTAAAGTGAAAAATCAAGAATTAGAAATGCTCACAAATGAGTCTAATCAAACAATTTCAGAAATGAAAATTGTACAAAGTAAATATAGTTTACCGTTAAAATTAAAACCAAATATTGCTCCTAAAGATGCAGATGCAAAAATATATTGGCTTACTAATACTGGAGAAATTTATATAGATCCTACAAATTTACCTGATGCTCCAAAAGGTAAGCAATACCAATTATGGGCAATAGTTGATGGCAAGGCCATTGATGCTGGTCTAATTGTGAATGGCAATGATAAAAAACTTCATTTTCAGCAAATGAAAACCTTTGGCAAAGCACAAGCATTTGCTGTAACACTAGAAACAGAAGGTGGTGTAGAAGCATCGAAAGAAAAACCTTACGTAATTGTAAGTGTTTAATAATTACGTTAGTTTACCAAATCTAATTTCTAAATTTTAAATTTATTCTCATTTAAAAGTATTTCTACATTACATTTATAAAATTTAAAAGTTACATTTCTATATTCCAAACTACAACAATTTGAAGATATATTTCTTTAAATCTATTTTATAACATTCATCTAAATTCATTTGTTATATTTTTATTAATATCTACGTGATATATTCTAATGGAATTATTTAAAACTCATTCTAATTCGAAAATTTAAAATCCAATGTGTTTGAAAT
>JAYUJS010000200.1:0-3362 GCA_043765095.1 Ferruginibacter sp. | reverse complement strand
GTCCACCAAAACCAAACGTATTACTTAGTGCAGCGTTTACGGTTCTGTGTTGTGCTTTGTTAAAGGTAAAGTTTAGTTTGTTGTCTAGCTCAGGGTCATCGGTAAAATGATTAATAGTAGGAGGAATAATATCTCTTGTAACTGAAAGTATACAAGCAAGTGCTTCTAGCGCACCTGCCGCACCAAGGCAGTGCCCTGTCATACTTTTGGTAGCACTTATATTGATGTTGTAGGCATGGCTGCCAAACACATTAAGTATTGCTTTTGTTTCGGCAATATCACCCAATGGGGTAGAAGTGCCATGTACATTTATATAGTCTATATCCGTAGGTAGCATGCCCGCATCAGCAAGGGCAGCATTCATTACATTTTTGGCACCAAGCCCTTCTGGATGTGGGGCAGTTATGTGATAAGCATCAGCAGTAGCACCGCCGCCAGCTATTTCACAATATATTTTTGCACCACGAGCTAGTGCATGTTCAAGGCTTTCTAAAATTAATACTCCTGCACCTTCGCCCATTACAAAGCCATCTCTATTTTTATCAAAAGGTCTGCTAGCTGTTTTTGGGTCATCGTTTCTTTCGCTCATGGCTTTCATAGCATTAAAACCACCACAGCCTGCGGCACTTATTACTGCTTCACTACCGCCTGTTACTATTATATCTGCTTTACCAAGTCGAATGTTATCAAAGGCATCAATAATAGCATTTGTACTACTTGCACAAGCACTCACTACTGCATAGTTAGGGCCTCTAAAACCATGCTTCATAGATATTTGCCCAGCGGCAATATCCAATATCATTTTTGGTATAAAAAAAGGATTAAAACGTGGAGTACCATCGCCACTAGCAAAGTTCATTATTTCTTCTTGAAAAGTAATAAGTCCTCCAATACCGCTAGCAAATATTACACCTACTCTATCAGGATTAGCATTTTCGGTTGTTATACCTGCATCTTTCACTGCTTCGTCTGCAGCTATCATAGCAAATTGGGTAAACCTATCCATTTTTCTTGCTTCCTTGCGGTCGAGGTAAAGGGTTGGGTCAAAATCTTTCACTTCACAAGCAAACCTTGTTTTAAATTTTGATGCATCAAATTGTTGAATAATATCGCACCCACTTACCCCATCAGTAAGTGCTTGCCAGTACTCCTCAACAGTTTTGCCTATAGATGTTAGCGCACCAAGACCTGTAACTACAACTCGTTTTAAAGTCATAAAATGTATGCTATAATAGTGAAATCAATGTTTTATTGCTCTAAGAAAATGTACTTACAAATAGTACAAAAATAAATACCGATAAAATAACTACTAGTAAAGAAACATTTTTGTAACTAAACCATTGCAGAAACTTTATCGGTATTAAAAGAAATTACTTGGCGTTAGCCTCTAGGTAAGAAACAGCTTGCCCAACAGTAGTGATGGTTTCAGCTTGTTCATCAGGAATAGAAATGTTAAATTCTTTTTCAAACTCCATGATAAGTTCTACGGTATCTAAGCTATCTGCGCCTAGGTCGTTGGTAAAAGAAGCCTCTGTAGTTACTTCTGCTTCGTCTACACCTAATTTATCAACGATGATTTTTTTTACTCTTGTAGCAATGTCTGACATGTTTGTAATATTTAGTTAATACGATGCAAAAATATACTTTTTGGTAAAAAAACAATCAATAAATAAAATTTGTTTTTGAGGAAAGTGGATGGTTGTTGTTTTATAGTCATTTTACAACTAAAAGTTTGAAAAGTATTTTTTCATTACTTTGACTACAGATTTTTTATTTTTTAAAAAAATTGTGAAAAAATTAGCAGCTACCAAAAATGCTTTACACATAAAGTAAAGTACTAGTAGCTATATTTATAGCAAAATTTTACAGTATGAAAAAAGCATTACTTACATTATTTGTCATTACAATTTTTTTAGCTTGCCAAAATAAGCAAATTCAAAATCAAAACTTACAACAGCCACCTATACCAAAGGCACTTGAAGAAAAAGGCTCTTATTTAACCGAAATAAAAAGGTAATATAATAGTAATGTAGTGGAAGACTTGTATGAAGAATTGGTAAAAAATAGCCCTGAGTTAAAAAGCATTGAAACAGCTATAGAAATGTTGACAGATAATAGAAATGACTCTACCAAAAATTTTAATTTTTACAATGATAAAAATGAAGGGTACTTTATACAAGGTAAAGAAAAATTGAATAGCATAAAAGATACCTTGTTAAAAGAAAAAATAAAAGATATGCTTGAGGCTAGTAATATTGCGTACAGAAGTAAAACAACTGCACATACAAAATTTATTGAAAACATAAATACTAAAATGACAAGCCTTGAAGACTTGCACTGTTTTTTAAAAATAAAAACTACATTGGCTGTAATGGAAAAATACCAAACCAATAACTTGCCAAGCACGAAACCATTAGAAACATATTTAAAAAAAATAGATAATTTAACAAATAAAATGGATAGCTTGGGGAAGAAATAGATTTACAACAAACTAGTTTTTATAAATATATTTATTCTCTAATAAAAAAACTCATGAATATTTCGAGTACACTTACAGCATTATTTGATAGAATACCACGTAGACACACTGCTGATAATGTAAAAGAAATAAATAGCATACTTGCAGCGTATGAAGATGTGTTGATGGAAATAGAAGCCATCAATGGTTTTTACGAAAAAGCCGTACCAAGTTATTTTGATGCAATAGAAAATATAAAAGAAACGGTAAAAAATTCTAATAGTAACAAGGCTTCAAAAAAAGGAAAAGACGATTTATTTGATGAAGCATCTTGTGCACTAAAAGATAGTATAGAAGCTGTGATTGATATGTATGGAAATGGAAAAAAGACAGGGTAGATAAAAATTGTATAAAAGGTTGGCAACCCTACTTTGTATAGTGCCCTAATCAAATATAATTCCTCAAAATCCTAAACAATTATTTAGCCTTATTTTTGCGACATGGTAAAAACAATTTGCGTAGTAGGTGCAGGCACAATGGGTAGCGGTATAGCACTTGCCACAGCACAAGCGGGCTTTGAAGTAGTACTGTTTGATACTAACGAAAAAGGGCTAGAAACTGCAAAAATTAGCATTGCTAAAAACCTTGCATTTTTGCTAAGCAAAAAAAAAATTACTGATGTGCAAAAAAATACTTTTTTCCACAGTATTTTATTTACAAGTAAAATTAATGATTGTATTGGAGAGCTAATAATAGAAGCTATAATTGAAAATATAGATATTAAAGAAACACTTTATAAAGATATTGCTGCAATTAATAGCACCGAAACAATTTTAGCTAGCAATACCTCTTCGCTATCTATTACTGCAATACAAAAAAATATACCACAGCCAGAACGAGTATG